>JBFKSL010000688.1:0-2177 GCA_041626995.1 Ketobacter sp.
CACCATAAACGACCTTTTTCACTGTTGATGTAATGACGGAAGCCAAATACACCACCAATAATCACCGTTAGAATCAACCACCAATATTGAACACTAAAATTAGACACCTCCATTAAAATCATGGTGGGCGTTGGCAGATCAGCCCCCAGTTTACTAAACACTTTTGAGAACTGAGGAATAACAAACATATTCACGATCATCATGGCCACAAACATGGCACCAACGACAAACATGGGATAACGCATAGCCTGCGTCATGCGGTTTCGGGTATCCCTTTCCATTTCAATATGGGAAATTAATTTAGCGAACGCATCTTCCAATCTACCGGTGTTTTCGCCCACGTGAATCATGCTAACAAACATGGAGTTAAATATTTTACTGTGTGCAGACAATGCGTTACCTAAACTGGAGCCCGTTGCTAAGCGCGTACCCACATCATTGAGAGCTTCTTTTAACAATACTGACTTGCTAATTTCCGCCAAACCCGAAATAGCTTGTATGATAGGAATCCCTGCGCGGGTTAAAGCCTTCATTTGCCGGCAGAACATAATCAAATCATCATGACCGATTTTTTTCTGAAATGTAAAATTCAGATCCAGCTTTGTCGCACTTTTCTTTATCTGCTCTTCAATGCTGACAGGAACGATGGATTGGTTCTGTAATTGAATCGACGCGGCCTTAGCGCTGGCCGCATCTAAGGTGCCAGTTACTAGCTCTCCCCGTTTATTGCGTCCACGATAGGCGAAGGTTTGCATGGCTTTTACCGATCATCCAACGATGCAGTAATTTTGAAAACTTCTTGAACCGAGGTGACACCGACTTTGGCGTAATCCAAAGCGCACTGGCTTAAGGAGCGAAAACGTGGATTATCAGCAGCGGCTCGAGTAAATTCTGCGGCATCGCCTTTGCGCAAAGCAAATAGCAAAGCTTCGTCCATTTCCAATAATTCATAGACACCAATACGACCAGAATAACCGGTATTATTGCAGTGATGGCAACCATTACCTTTATGATATTCCGCATCCAGAGCTTTACCATCAATATGACCGAGCCAGGTTAACTCCTGATCATTCAATTTATAAGGCTGTTTGCAATGCTCACAAACTTTACGCACCAACCTTTGCGCAATCACTGCACGCAACGAGGAAGCCACTAAAAACGCATCACACCCCATATCAATTAAACGCATGGCAGTGGAAACAGAATCGTTAGTGTGCAGGGTGGACAGCACCATATGGCCTGTCATAGCAGCACGCAAACCAATTTCTGCGGTTTCATGGTCGCGCATCTCACCCACCAGAATAATATCCGGGTCTTGCCGTAAAGCGGTACGCAACACGGAAGCAAACGTTAATCCAATTTTTGAATTAACTTGAACCTGATTGACGCGGGGCAAGCGATATTCGATCGGATCTTCTGCGGTAATGATTTTTCGTTCAGGATTATTTAGCAAACTCAGTGCTGCATACAAAGTTGTGGTTTTACCACTACCGGTTGGTCCAGTAACCAGCACCATGCCGTAGGGCCGTTGCACCAGGTTTTCGAATCTGCTACGAATATTCTCCGGCATACCCAGCTTATCCATAGATAACATGCCAGCAGACTGATCCAACAAACGCATTACCACACACTCACCGTAGGGCACCGGCAAAGTTGACAAACGCACGTCGATACTTTTCCCCAAAATACGCACGTTAAAACGACCATCTTGAGGCAAGCGTTTTTCTGAAATATCCAAGCCTGACATGATTTTTAGGCGAGACACTAAGGCAGGTGCAATACGACGTTCCTTCATCACCTGCTCTTGCAGTTCTCCATCAATACGCAGCCGAACCCGCAGCACGCTTTCGTCGGGTTCAATATGAATATCAGAGGCACGCACCTGAACCGCATCTTCAAAAATACTTTGCAACAGACGAACAACCGGCGCTTCTGCTGTATCAGTGGTGGTAGCGAGATTTTCCAAGTCGAAGTCGGTGGTTTCCAATTCGGAATCCAGTTCCACCGCAATCGATGCAATTTGCTCTGACCGCCGATAGGAGCGATCCATAGAACTCAATAACTCCTGCTCTTTTACAAAAGCAGGATGTACCGGCCGTTTCAAGATACGCTGCAATTCATCGATGGCTAGCAGATCCAAAGGGTCTGCCATGCCCACCAACATGCCATCGGGCTGC
>JBFKSL010000689.1:0-2173 GCA_041626995.1 Ketobacter sp.
CTTACCAGGCTATGCAGGGCATGAATGTGGATGCCGCCGAAGTGTTAAAGCGTATTGGGCTTAAACAAGAACAGTTGGATCAAAAAGACCTTCGAACCCCCCACTCTGCGCAAAACCTGTTTTGGAATGTGATTGAAGAAGTCACAGAAGACCCGGACATAGGCTTGCACTTAGGCGAGCACCTACCCGTATTTAAGGGCCAGGTGCTGGAATACCTGTTTTTAAGCAGTGAAACCTTTGGTGAAGGTTTGAAGCGGGCTTTGAATTACCAGCGTCTGCTGAGCGATGCAGTGAATGCAACCCTGGAGCAGGATGAGCTGGGTTGCTATGTAGGCAATATCACCCTGGGAACGTCGCTACGCCATTTAACAGAATGCGTGATTCTGGCTGTGCTCAAGTTCTTCAATTACGTGACGGAAGGTGGGTTTCAACCCCTTGAAATTCATTTTGAGCACAGCGCTGGTGAAAATCTGGCAGAATATCAGCGTTTGTTCCCTTGTCCGGTTAAGTTTGAGCAGCAGGGTAATCGAATTTATTTCAGCCCAGAAAGCCTGAACATTCCTTCTTATCATGCCGAGCCTGAATTACTTAGGCTGCACGAGCAGTTGGCTAATGAACATGTAGCCAAATTAGAGAAGCAGGATTTTATTGCCAAGGTGAACCGTTTGATTGGCGAATTGCTGGAATCGGGCAATGCCAATTTGGAAACTGTGGCAGATCGTTTGGGTATTAAACCCAGAAGTTTGCGCACAAAGTTGTCAGAAGTAGAGACTAACTTTAACCAGTTACTTGCAGATTACCGTTGTAACCTGGCGAAGAAATTACTGGCGCGTACTGATGAAACCATTGATGAAATTGTTTATTTGACCGGCTTTTCGGAACCCAGCACCTTTTATCGTGCTTTTAAACGGTGGGTGGGGCAAACCCCGGTGGAATATCGCAAAGCTAAACGACGCTCGTAAATATTTTCAGAATTAAATAGCATGCACAAAAAAGCCGACTTAAAGTCGGCTTTTTTGTTAGAGCGTAAGCTTACGCGCCAATCAGGTTTTGACCACACACCCGAATGGTGTTGCCGCTAACACCAGCAGAAGCTGGGCTGGCATAGAACGCAATGGCCTCGGCCACATCCACTGGCTGACCACCTTGTTTCAAAGAGTTCAAACGACGGCCCGCTTCGCGAGTAGCAAACGGAATGGCTGCTGTCATTTGAGTTTCAATAAAACCGGGTGCAACAGCGTTGATGGTGATGTCTTTCTTGGCCAGAATAGGGGCGAACGCATCCACCATACCAATCACACCGGCTTTGGAAACGGCGTAGTTCGATTGACCAAAGTTACCGGCGATTCCACTCATAGAAGAAACGCATACAATGCGACCGCCTTCTTTGATAACTTCTTTTTCCAGTAGCGCATCGTTGATGCGCTCTTCTGCAGACAGGTTAATGTTGATTACCATGTCCCAGAAGTGAGCAGGCATGCCGCCCAAAGTTTTATCACGGGTAACCCCAGCATTGTGAACCACAACATCCACACCACCATATTCTTTTTGCAGGGTTTCAGCAATGGCATTGGGTGCGGTTTCATCGGTAATATCAATGGCAATTACTCCGCCACCTAAGCGATCGGCTACCTTTTTCAAATCGTCCTGTGCTTGAGGCACATCCAAGCAAACCACTTTGGCTCCGTCGCGAGCCATCACTTCCGCAATGGCGGCACCGATGCCACGGGATGCGCCCGTTACCAATGCTACTTTATCTTTAAGTGGTTGGTTCCAATTAAAGTCAGCTTCAACGGCTTTGGCTTTGCCTACGCGTAATACCTGTGCATCGACAAAGGCGGATTTAGGAGAAAGGAAGAAGCGAATAGAAGACTCAGCGGCTTTCTCTGCCTGCTTGGATACATAGACCAAATTCGCAATGGCACCTTTTTTACCAATTTCTTTTGCCATGGCTCGCACGAAACCTTCCAAAGAACGTTGCGCGATTTGTTGGCGAGGATTGGATTTGCAGGATTCTGGTGGTAAGCCAATTACCAACACACGTGCATTGGCATTCAGTTTACGAATAACGGGGTGGAAAAAGTCATACAGCTCGCGAGTTTGTTCGCTGTTTTCGATGCCTGTAGCATCAAAAATCAACCCTTTGAATTTTGCTGCCTCTGCAGTGGCATCC
>JBFKSL010000690.1:0-2170 GCA_041626995.1 Ketobacter sp.
CGCAACAACCCACAACGTTTCCGCCTCGTAAAATCGTAAATCTCTATTTAAATTGCCCAACAAAAAAGCCGGTGATTTTATCAACCACCGGCTTTTTTGTTTCGACTTTAGGCTTTTAAAGATCAAGAAGCTTAACCTACCAAGAAGTTTAACCTACATAGTTCAGCAAAATTCCCGCCGCCACAGCAGAGCCAATTACACCAGCCACATTTGGCCCCATGGCATGCATCAACAGAAAGTTTTGTGGATTGGCTTCTAGGCCTACTTTATTGGACACACGAGCGGCCATAGGCACAGCGGAAACCCCAGCGGAACCAATCAAAGGATTAATAGCCTGTTTCGACAACTTATTCATTAACTTGGCCATCAATACGCCGCAGGCAGTACCGATACAGAAAGCGGCCATACCCAGAACCAAAATACCCAGGGTTTCTGCCACCAAGAATGAAGAAGCACTTAGCTTGGAACCAACCGCCAACCCCAAACCAATGGTCACAATATTGATCAAGGCATTCTGTGCAGTATCGCTTAAACGGTCCACTACGCCACACTCACGCATCAGGTTACCAAAGCAGAACATACCCAGTAACGGTGCCGCATCAGGCAACAACAGGGCAACCAGCACCAAAATCAAAATAGGAAAGATAATCTTTTCCGATTGTGAAACCGTACGTAGCTGCTCCATTTTAATGGCGCGCTCAGACTCGGAAGTTAACGCCTTCATAATGGGAGGCTGAATCAATGGCACCAGGGCCATATAAGAGTAAGCTGCCACCGCAATAGCACCCAACAAGTCCGGTGCTAATTTACTGGTGACATAAATTGCCGTAGGACCATCGGCACCACCAATAATACCGATAGAAGCAGCATCAGCTATGGAAAAACTAATGCCAATATCCAAGCTGGTTAACGCCAACGCCCCCAATAGTGCGGCAAAAATACCGAACTGCGCAGCCGCACCCAATATCAGAGTTTTTGGGTTAGCCAGCAAGGGGCCGAAATCCGTCATGGCACCCACCCCCATAAATATCAACAGAGGGAACAGGCCTGTGGTTAAACCCACCGTATAAATCAAATAAAGAATACCGTCGGCATGGCCACCGCTTTTTGCCATATAGGTGATTTCATTTTGCAACGCAGGAGACGCAGAATAAAAAGCCGATTTCACCTCCGATACAGGCGCTTCCAGGGACACCCCAAGAGCGGTTCGCAAACTTTCAATCAACGCCGCATCACCATAATACAACGCATGACCCAAAGCAGATTCAGCCAAACCAGCCAGAGGAATATTCGACAAAATGCCGCCTACACCAATGGGCACCAGCAGCAAGGGCTCAAAACCTTTTTTAATGGCGAGCCACAATAACAACAGACCCACCAAAATCATCACAGCCTGGCCAACTTCAAGATGATACAAGCCAGTGCTGTGCCACAGCTTCAGTAAATTCTCCATTATCTATGGCTCCGTGTTAGGCGATAGACAACAGGGTGTCGCCTACTTTCACGGCATCACCTTCTTTAACGGATACTTGTGTCACGCTACCAGACTTGGCAGCGCGCACTTCCGTTTCCATCTTCATGGCTTCAAGCACAACCACCACGTCACCTTCATTCACTTGTTGGCCAGGAGCAACATTTACTTTAAAGATGTTACCTGCCAAAGGGGCGGCCATGGGCTCACCGGAACCACTAGCAGCTGGCGCTGCTGCGGGTGCGGCCGGAGCCGCAGGAGTGACCGAATTGATATCACCGCCATCTGCCACTTGCACCACATAGGATTGGCCATTTACGGTTACCGTGTACACACCGCTGTCGGAAGCTGTTGCACTCGCGGCTGGGGCTGCTGCAGGTGCCGCTTCTTCACCGGTTGGAGCAGGCTCAAAGGCATCTGGATTGCCACGGTTTTGCAGGAACTTCAAACCAATCTGCGGGAACAGCGCATAGGTAAGCACATCATCCACTTCATCACTGGCTAGCTTGATGCCTTTATCTGCGGCCTGTTTCTTCAATTCAGCAGTCAACTTGTCCATCTCTGGCTCTAACACGTCTGCTGGCCGACAGGTAATAGGATCTTTGCCTTCCAATACCCGATCCTGCAATTCTTTATTAAACGGAGCAGGAGCTGCACCGTATTCACCTTTCAAGATACCTGCCGTTTCTTTTGAGATGC
>JBFKSL010000691.1:0-2169 GCA_041626995.1 Ketobacter sp.
CCTGTATCAACTACTGAAATAGTTACCGCACTGTCCCCAATATACTCAACCTTTAATACAGCACCACCTTTGTCCGTATATTTGGCAGCATTACTAAGAAGATTAATGAGAATCTGTTTTAATTTTTCTGCATCCGTATAAACGGTTCGCTGAACGCTGGGAACTTGTATCTCAAAGTTAAGATGTTTCTCATTAAATAGCGGCTCAACGATTTGCACACAGGTTGTCACAACCTTTTCAAGCTCGACACGCTCCAAATTACACTGCATTTTGCCTTCGGCTATTCTGGATAAATCCAAAATATTATTAATCGTTGCTAAAAGATGCTCTGAATTGGACAACATTATAGTCAAGGTTTCTCGGTAACGCTCTGGAGCATCCTCAGGTAATTTACGCAATAAAATACGGTTAAAACCTATAATAGAATTTAGAGGTGTTCTTAACTCATGTGACATACCAGCTAAGAAAGCAGACTTGGCTTTATTTGCTGCTTGCGCATCCTGCAGTGCCTGCATTCTTTCCGACACCTGCGCAGAAAGTGCAGCACTCATAGCATTAAACGCCTTGGCAGTTTCATCAAACTCATCCTCACCAGTGGCATCTATTTTAAATTCCAAATCCCCTTCAGAGACTCTTTTACTGGCAAGACGCAACATGGCAAGCTTTTTATTAAGATAACGGCTTAAGAATAAAGAAAACAGAATTACCACTCCGACAGCCAAGGTGGCAATAACCGTAGTAGCACGAACAGAATGGTTGATTACCTGCTGCAATGTCGCCAAATCCATACCAAATTGGATATCACCGATATGTGTGGACTCAGCCTCTACCTTGATCTGCCAATCTAGAATATTGTCGGTTACTTGATTAACCGACTCATCAGCTTTGAACTCCCACCCCTCCAAATCGGCATTCTTTAGAAAAGCCAACACAGTTCCATCTGCAGACAAAAATCGGACGTAAACCAGCTGGTTGGTCTGCATAACATCTTTACCGATGCTATCCAGTGTTGCCAAATCATAGGCCAACATGGCATCGCGGCTACTCGCTGCCAATAAAGATGATGTCATGTCCGCACGCAGAGTAACTTGATTTTCGTTAGAGCTCTTTAGTTGGGATACGGTCCATAACACCAACACCATCAAGAACCCCAACTGAATGGCGGCAACACCGACTACGATTTTCGTCCTGAATTTCAAGGGGCGTTGTGACTCTCGAGTAAATAATCCAAATGTGTAATATTGATTTCTCTCACATCGTTCCAGTCCTGATCCTCAGCAGGCTCAACACCGGTGAACGACAACATCTTTAAAGCATTACTTCCTTGTTCTGACTCAGCCAATTGATAGAAGGCCTGAGCCACCACTTGAACCACTTCTTCTTTCATCCTCGGGTGATAAGCGAAAGCATGAGGCGTGTACTTAGGCGTGGTAGTAAGCACTCTAAGCTTCTGCGATACATCTTTTTCTACGGTGTTGAACGTACGCATAATACCGCCACCGCCCACCATCAACCCTGCCGCTACAGCGCGGTATACAGAATCATGAGATGATACAAATTTAGGTGTAATCCGCACTTTATTTTGCTTGAGCAGACCTTGGGTTAAGATACTGGCCGCAAAGGCGGCTGGTGATGGAAACGCCAACTGACGACCTTCCAAGTCATGAATAGATTCGATGCTTGAATCTTTTGCTACGACAATGATACCGGTAATCCACTTATCTTTTTGTTTTGCAAACGCGCGATAGCCCGGCTTTTCACTGAAAACCGTGTAATGATAAGGATTCATATAGGCAAAATCGTACTCGCCTTGTAGAAGACGTTTTTCGAAAGTTGGAATGTCTGGGGCGGTGGCGAAGACTAGATTAAGCTTGGTGCTCTTATTAATCTCTCGTAATACAGGAATCCAACGCTTGGCCAAAACAGTGGCAGATTGCTGTGGTACAAAACCAAAGGTGAATTTGTGCTCGTCGGCATAAATCCCATGTGCTTCCATCACTAGCCATACAATAATGGCCAATTTTAAACAGCTGTTAACCGAATACATTCACCACCTGCCAAATTCCTTGCGTACTTCCTCTCAGTTTAGCAGCATTCTTGGAATTCGGCGGGCTATCACTTACAAATCAATGACATAAAAATCTTCTAATATTCAAGACAATGGCTCAG
>JBFKSL010000692.1:0-2157 GCA_041626995.1 Ketobacter sp.
GCAGCACCTGAGCAATTCATCGTTGATTCTTTTACCGAAACAACGACTGCAATTAGGCATTCCCTTATATGCCATGCCTTGGTATCCGGTATTAAGCGCCCCACTTCGTTTTATTCGCTTGGGTTACTTACGTCTAAAAGGTAAAGATGCCAAATATGCTTATGCAAAAAAAATCCGAGAAGAGCAACTACAGAACCTGGATGGGTTCTTCAATAATAAAGAACGGCAGATCATTGACCCTAAAGCTGGCCACCCTGCCCATTTAGGATAGTGTTAAACGATTTCGACCGCCCTCTTTCGATTGATAGAGGGCTTCATCTGCACGGCGAATCAGCTCATCTTTTTCTTCACTATCTGATTTCAACATAGCAAGCCCCAAACTGATGGTCACGGTGAGCTTCTCACCTTCATGCTCCACCAAATGATTTTCCACCGCTTCACGGATACGCTCAGACACCACCTTTGCATCTTCCTCTGAGGTGGATGGAAAAATCACTACCATTTCCTCTCCACCATATCGGGCCACTATATCACTGGTTCGACAAGTGGTTTTTATTAACTGTGCCACCTCTTTTAATACCAGATCTCCCAGCTGATGGCCCCAGGTGTCGTTAAATTGCTTGAAGTGATCAATATCAATTAGAACCAGCCCTAGATCACGCCGATAACGCTGTGCGGCGGATAACTCTTGGCTTAACATGTTCTGAAAGTATTCGTGATTAAACAACCCTGTCAATCCATCAAATGCGGCTTTACGAGAAAGCTCCAAGCGACCCGCCGCTGCCATACCAATGATCTCAAGGGTGCCAAATCGCTCTTGCGTAAAACTGCCGCTGGCTAAGTTGTTCTCCAAATAGATCAACCCAATCAGTTCGTCATGCTCACTGCTGCCACTTATGATAGGCAAACATAAAATAGAGCGTACCTGATTAGTTCGTATATAGGGGTCAGACTCTAAGCCCGCAATATCCTTGAAGGCATGTTGCGCATCATGAACTACAACGCTGGCATGAGTACGTATTACGTAGTTAATGAGTGTTTGTGGTAGAGCCCCCTCTTCTATAGGAATGGATTGCAATATCTTTGAAACACCTTTTTCTATTGAATATTCTCCTTCAATGCACAATTGAGCATCAGCGTTACGTAATATAAGCACACCTTGTTGAGCACCGGCAAACTCAACAGCGGTTTCTATAATTGCTTTAATCATTCGACTATGAATTTTTTCATCCGCAATTGCTTTTAATGCTTTGGTTAACGCGGTGATATCGAAACTAACTAAAGCGCTAGTGGTGGTTCCACCACTTCTAACAACGGATTTAACTAATTGCGGGTATTGTTTTTCCAACTGTTTCAATTTGGCTTTTGCGCCCCAGCTCTCATATAATCCATGAGCCAAAGACAAGTAGGGCTCAGCCATAGTTTTCCGACCAGAATTAAAATGCATGATGGCGCACTGCTCCGCGGCCATCGCCTGCTCTTGAATAAACCCCTGCTGTTTGGCTAATGCCATAGACTGCTCAAACAGATCATGGGCTTCAAATTCTTTCCCCTCGCAGCGCAACTTTTCAGCTTCAACCAATAAAAATTTGTTCTGATAATTTTCAGGACAATGACTCATCCATTTCTTCATTTTTTTCTGATTACGACGCACCTTTCTCATTAAGGGTTTCCGCTTGGCTCCATCAAGATCAGCCAAATTCCTTAAAATCACCAGGGATTCCATCATGCAGGAAGTAGCGCCTCGATAAAAACCACCAAACCCACCTGCATCCGTGCGCATTCCTTCAACTAAACGTAACGCACCGACAAAATCTCCGAAAAGATATTTCAACAAAACCTCTGTTTCGCTGTTTAATACCATAAAGGACACGTCACCGGCTTTTTCGTGTTGTTCACGCTTAACCTCAACATCATAATACTTTCCAATTAATCGGCTAGAGTCATCAGCTTCTCCCACCAGGCAATCATAAAATTGCAGACATAAATCTAAATAGTCTGATGTCATGCCCTGCTTCATTGGTCGAATTGCTTCCTGGTATTCCTGTGTATCCTGAAACCACTCGCCCAGGTGTTGACCAGAGTAATAAGCATTAAATTGACGCACAGAAATTGCCAAAGTAGCGTACTCAAAATCCCCTGTTTCCATACCCAGAC
>JBFKSL010000693.1:0-2156 GCA_041626995.1 Ketobacter sp.
CGATTTGATGTACGTAGCTAAGTTGTTGCGATTTATGAAACTACAAACCAAGTTTCTTTCGATATTAATTCCCCTGATTTTGGCCCCTTTGCTGATCGTCAGTATTACAGCCCACTGGGTGCTGCAATCCAGCCTGAAAGACAGCACCCACACTCAAACACAGATTTTAACCGATCAGGTTATCTGGGCGGTAAACCAGAGCAAGCAACTGGCGCGGCAATACATTGCTGAGTTACGAAATAACTATGTTTTATCCCCCGAACTAATTGCAGAAGAACTAAACACCTTCCACCAATTACGCCCAGACATCCTAAACATCATGGTTAAACAACAGGACAAAATATTGGGAACATCGGGGCAGTTTGATCACAGCCAAGTTGTGAAAAACACTCCCTTGAGTGGTGCACAGTTGCAGCTTACAAAACAGCAAGGCTTTCAGTTAAATGTTCAGCAAACGGCTCACATACTTGGAAGAAGCGAACCCCTTGTGATCAACCTAACACTCCCCCTTGTGAATCTTAATAAGTTGGTCGAAAGCTCGCGGAGAAAATCACATGTTATTGTGTTGTTAAGCAATTCTGAAGGTGAGCTACTCACGCAGGAAAAATCCCTGAAAAAACTTCTACCAAAATCGCTTATCGATACTCCAGCATTTCCAATCACTTGGAACAATAAGAATTTCATGGTGACTAACGCCAAGGTGGATGACGGGCTTTATATGTCCACGCTTACACCCACCATGAATGTGACGTCTGCCACCGACAAATTAAATGCTTTGCTCAGCTATATTGCCATTGTCGCAGGCCTGATTAGCGTGGTCGTTTTACATAAGAGTATTTCTTCTTTAGTCACGTCCCCTTTAGCACGATTTCAGCGTCACACACAAAATATTATCCGTGGCAGTAGCTCTCACATAAACAGCCTAAAGCGTACGGATGAAATTGGTGAATTTGCTCGCTCTTTTAACGACATGAGAAAGCATTTATTAAGTACCACAGAGCAAATCGAAGAGCTGGCCTACTACGATACCCTCACAGGCTTGCCCAACAAAGTCACCTTTATTGACACCATTCAGAACTTGATTGAAAAATCTACTTTAACCGGACATCAACTGGCCATTGTATTTTTCGATCTGGATAATTTTAAGCATATAAATGATGCCCTGGGCCATGAAACCGGCGACACCCTATTGATGGAAGTGAGCACACGCTTAAAAGAATGTATCCGAAGCCACGATGTTCTTGCCCACGAATCTCACAAGTCCGGAAAAAATAACAACTCGATGATTGCCCGCCTGGGTGGTGATGAATTCACATTGGTATTATCTAAAATTAATTCGCCCGAAGAAGCTGCCAAAGTCGCCAGCCGTATTCTGCAAAAGCTGGCGGTTCCGTTCAATATCGGCGATAACGAGCTGTTTATTAGCGCCAGCATGGGCATTTCCATGTATCCCAAAGATGGCAAAACGCCAGAAGCTCTACTGAAAAATGCAGACACAGCAATGTACGCTGCAAAAGCTAGCGGAAAGAATCACTCCCGCTTTTATGATTCTAAAATGAATAAACCGGTTTTAGAGCGAATAGAACTTGAAGCATCCATGCGATCTGCCTTGGCAAATAATGAATTTATTCTTTATTACCAACCTAAAGTTCCTAT
Source organism: Ketobacter sp. (assembly GCA_041626995.1). Lineage (GTDB taxonomy): Bacteria > Pseudomonadota > Gammaproteobacteria > Pseudomonadales > Ketobacteraceae > Ketobacter. Next base: position 1,657 of record JBFKSL010000693.1, read on the forward strand.
CTTCGGGGAAACGCACTTTGAATTTGAAACATTAATGCGCTGGAACCATGCAGAGAAAGGCATGATCAGTCCTGGGTTATTTATTCCGTTAGCAGAAGATACCGGTTACATCCAAACTCTTGGCGACTGGGCCATTGAACAAACTTGTCGTCAGATCGAGCTTTGGAATCGTAAAGGCTACAAGAATGTATCTGTTTCCACCAACCTATCACCCGTGCAACTTAATTACGGCAACCCACTGCAAACGATTAAACAGGCTTTATCCAACTTTGATATCAAGCCAGAGCAGCTAGAAATTGAGATAACCGAATCGGGGTTAATGCAAAATGAGCAGCATGCTGTTGAGCTGCTGAACCAGATCAAATCTCTAGGCGTGCGTATCGCCCTGGACGATTTTGGAACCGGTTATTCATCCCTGGCCTATCTACTCAAATTCCCTATAGACACACTAAAAATCGACCGTACCTTCATTCGGGATATTGACTCGCATCCGGAGTCTC
>JBFKSL010000694.1:0-2145 GCA_041626995.1 Ketobacter sp.
ACGAAACATGGCACGATTGGTTCCAGCTACAAAATACGCTTTAGCTGCTGCTCGTGTGGTCATCACCCCTGCCGCACCCTGAGAAGTCACCGCACCAAACTCAGACTGAGTTCGTGCTTCTAATGCATCTCCCAAATTCGCACCGCTGGCTTCCAGCTGAACATAGTGATCATTATTGGCAACGGAGTATGCAGGCAAACCAGAACCCGTTCCAACGTACACCACATCGCCGTACAGCACCCTACGAAAATCGGCACCATCACGAACCAAGCCGATTACCGTGGCGGTAAAATCGTTTAAATCCGCAAATACCGTCTGCTCTTCATTAGTCCAAGGCGTCACCATATTTTTCAAGGTAACGTTATAAAAACTTGGAGAGTCTAATGCTTCGGCTGCTGCGGTAATGGCAGCATCAGTATCATCGGTTTCGCCATCGAAGTTGGCATCCATAATGGCAACCATGGCATCCAACTGAGCTTCGGTGGGAGGAACCCCGGCAATACGGTCAAACATACGCTTGGCTTCTTCTCTCGCGCCAGCTTGTACAACCGTGCTACTTACTGCGATCATCAGCCCAAGCGCGATAGCGCCAACTTTGGCCACGACCGTTTCCCTTTTTTTATTAAACATGATGCTACACCTACATTCCCGGCAACTGCCAAATACTGCGAAGAATACCCATAAGCTTAATCTCGATTATTAAAACCAGATCAAACAATAGACGGACGGGTAGATTAATCGACCTAATGAACTTGTTGCTTTGCCCCGTCTCACCCATCATTACTGGGTAGCCTCACACAAAATGGTGAAGAGTACAGAATCAGTTTAACCAGCCATAGTGAGGTTAATGCGTGACTGACATCGCATTAAAACAATCGGTAATGCTTCTAATTGCAACACTGTGATGCAGTGCAAACTTCAAACTGCAATTACTGTGCAAACTTTATATCAAAGCAAAGAAGCGCATGTTGTTCAGATTGGTATAAAAAAATGAATATTAATTTCCTTGGTAGGGAAAAACACCGTTTTCTAAAACCAGAGCTTCTAAAAAATCGGGTTTTAGCAATATTTTTTGTTAGCGTTGGCCTAATTGGCTGCGGTAGTGATGATAAATTACCGGGAGGTGCCAACCCTGGGGACAATGACCCCCTCGCATCCGGCACCCCGCTGTTTATGGTGCAAAGAGCCATAGAGACAGATATGGGAGGCATAGTTGCCGATGAGCTTTCTGATCCGACCCGTTATCGAGGCAACGGTCGCCTGATTATGAAAAGCCAGGCTAACCAAAACGCACCAGAAGTTATCATTTCCAATAGGGTATTAAGCGGTAACTATGACGTGCGCGATTTAGATGTTTCCCATGATGGCCGCTATGTATTGTTTTCCGCACGTGCCGAAGAGACAGATCCAGATAACCCCACCACCTGGAATATTTATGAATACGATACAGAAGAAGAAACTGTAGGGCTGGTTATGCCAGGAACCCTTGGCCCAGACGAGGGCCACGATATTATGGCGCGATACCTTGGTGGTGCTGAGGGTAATATCGTCTTTTCATCAACACGCCAACAAACCACCAGCGCAGTTATTGCCGATGAAGGTGCATCATATGTTGCACAAGACGAAGATCGCCAAGGTCCAGTTTTGAATCTTCATGTGATGAATCGCGCCGGACAGAGTATTCAACAAATCACTTTTAATATGAGCCACGATATTTACCCCACCGTAACACCCGATGGCAATATTATTTATGTGCGCTGGGATAACTATTCAAGAAATCAATTCAGTTTATATAAAACATCGCCTTTCGGAGAGAACACAGAGTTACTTTATGGCCACCACAGCCATGATACCGGCAATAACAATTCCGAGTTCCAATTCATCAAACCCAGTTTTCTGCCTAGCGGTGAATTATTCGTTATGGCTCGACCTTCTAATAGCACACGTTACGGAGGCGATTTCATAACAATCGATGTCGATAACTATATCGATAACACGCAGCCCACCAACACAACCAACGGCAGTGGCCCAGCGCAAAACAGCATTACTGAAACCACAGTAGAAACCGATCACGATTTATCACCCGGTGGTTACTATGGTGCCTACTTCCCACTTTGGGATGGCACTAGCAGAGCCCTGGTGAGC
>JBFKSL010000695.1:0-2134 GCA_041626995.1 Ketobacter sp.
CCATGGGTAATTTGTTTTGTTTGACAATTTCTTGCAGGCGTAAAGATTTATGTAAGCCTGCCGGGGAAATGGTGCCGCCTTTAATGGCGCTGTTGTTGGCAACGATTAAGCAGCGCACACCTTCCACATAACCAATGCCAGCAATGATGCCGCCACCCGCACTGCTGCCATCTTTATCGTCGTGCATTAGGTAACCCGCTAACGACATCAGTTCTAAAAAAGGGGTGCCTGGATCAAGCAAGTGTTCGATGCGCTCACGAGGTAAAAGTTGATTACGCTTTTCAAATTTTGGGCGCGCTTTCTCCGCCGTATTAATCACTTTCTGTTCGATAGAGCGAAAACCATTTACCAGCTCCAGCATGGTTTCTTTATTGCTTTTAAACTCTTCGCTGTTGCTGTTTATTTCGCTTTCCAAAATAGGCATATTTATTTTTCCTCTTTATTGGAAAGAAAATCAGGCACCACTTCGCGATGGAAGCCATCGAATGGTTTGCATTTGTTGTGAGCCTGTAGGGGATACACAGCTGTGTTGCCTAAGGACGCGCCGCCATCAATTTTTATGGTGGTGCCGCTGATGAAAGCAGCGGCATCGGTTAGCAGAAAGCAAATGGCTGAACTGATTTCTGCTTCGTTACCCATGCGGCCAAGGGGTACAGCATTACGTAATTGCTTTAATACGGCTTTAAAACTGTCTGGATAGGTTTCCATTCCGCTGGAGGTGATCCAGCCGGGTGCTACGGCATTAACACGCACACCAGCACCACCCCATTCGTATGCGGCGGTTTGGGTAAAGTTCACCATGCCAGCACGGGCAGCACCAGAGTGGCCCATGCCCGGCATACCGCCCCACATATCTGCCACGATATTGACAATGGAACCGCCATGGCTGCTCATGGATTGATTAAACACTTCCCGCGCCATTAAAAATCCGCCGGTAAGATTGGTGGCAACAACCGCATCCCATCCTTTTTTGCTGATGGCTAGTAGAGGTGAAGGGAATTGGCCGCCAGCATTATTGACCAAACCGTGAATAACTGAGTGATCTTTTACTATTTGGGCAACCACACTTTTAACAGAATCTTCATCGCGAATGTCGCAGGTTTGAAAATCACATTGACCGCCGTCTTCTTGGATTTCCTGTTGTACTTTTTCTAATTTTTCTTGTTTGCGACCAATTAAGGTGACATGGGCGCCGAGCGATGCCAGTTCATGGGCGGTGCATCGGCCAATGCCGCTACCACCACCGGTTACAACAATGTTTTTATTTTTAAATGCATCGGCTGCTAGTATGGATTTGTATCCCATCTTATGATTCCTGAACTGAATTAAATATTTCTGTGCTTACTGGTATTGGAAAATCCAATAGCTGCTGTGCAAAGGCTTTACCTTGTGGGTCGATACGCAGGCTGCATACGCCGCCACCGCCCAAGCTGTTTTTAAGTAGAAAATTAATGGCGTTAATGCCAGGCAGTTCCCAACCCTGTATGTCGATTTTGTTATCAAAGGTGTGCTGCATAAAGTCACCTACTGCCGATTCAGTAAGGGCAGATTTTATGTAGGGTAGATACTCTTGTCGTCTGGCAATAACACCAATGTTTGAGTGGTCGCCTTTGTCTCCGCTGCGAGCCCATGCCAGTTTAATAAGAGGCACCGTTTGCTCGGATGGTTTAACAGATGGTTGTTCAATGGTTGGGGAGGCTTCGTTATTAAAATGGTTCACTGTATCGACGCTGACGGGGTAACTGTCTTCGCCAACGGTCAGTTTTGTTTGGATCTTCTCTTTTGGAATTAAACAGGAAAACAATCGAATGACGGGTGAAACTTTGGGACGGCCACCCACAATACCGGTTAATCCTGGTGCCATACCGGTTCCTGCTTGAGCGATTTCTTTTGCAAATAAAACCAGCGCCTTTTTATCTTTATGGCGGGCAGCAATTTTGACCACTACTTCACGGGCACTTTCTATCCTGGAGTTGGCTCCATAGGTGGCTTCTGTTCCCAAAATTTCCACATGGGTATTTGTGAAATCCGCAAAGCCTTTATCTTTGTACATGCTGCTCACTTTTTGCAAAATAGCAGTGCTGACCCGCTGGGCCTTTTTGTTAGCATCAATGCCAGCCAACAGGAAGGAAGC
>JBFKSL010000696.1:0-2129 GCA_041626995.1 Ketobacter sp.
GGTTAAAGCAACCACACTAAAAAAGAGCAAAACAATTGCTCTTCTAACAATAGTACCCACTACCAACTACTCACTGAACTTAGATAGTTTAACTATAGCTAATGGCTGATTTTTTACGCCCGCAACACCGCAACAAAAACAAGTTAGGATAGCTAAGCTATTTTTTACTAAAACGACCTCTGTATTCACGGGGCGATAACCCAACCTTGCGTTTAAACATCTTTGAAAACGAACTTACATCTTCGTATCCCACATTCTGGGTAATTTCAGCAATAGTTTGATTACTCATTTCTAATAATTTTTTTGTCACTTCGATTCTGACGGTTTGCAGATATACCAACGGGGACTCACCTGTTGCTGCTTTAAATCGACGAATCAAAGTGCGTGGACTCATGGCATATTTATCTGCAAGCCAAGCCAAAGAAAAATCTTCCGCATAGTGCTCATCTAACCATTCCTGCACTGCTTTTACAGTTTCGTCATTGTGATATTTATTTTGATTGGCAGCGAAATAACTAAGCTGTGAATGTCGCCCTGTGTCAATAATCATCGCTTTTGCTGATTCCACTGCGGTTTCATGATCGATAAATAGTTCAATGAGATACAAACATAAATCAAACCAAGAGCTACCCCCGCCGGAACAAAATACTTGCCCATCTGTTGTAATTAACTGCTCCGGCACAAGATTTACTGAAGGGAAACGTTGGCGAAAATGATCTACGTGAGCCCAATGGGTAGTGGCTTTGCGGCCATCCAAAATACCCGCCTCCGCCAAGAAAAATGCACCAGTGCAATTGCTAGTGATCAGGCTACCGCGCTCAAAATATCCCTGCAACAATTTAACCAAGTCAGGGTTTCTACGCAGCGCGGTTTCCACATCTCCACCGATGGATGGCACCATTATCACATCCGCCTCACCAATTTCAGCAAAGCTGCAATGGGCATGGATGGTAATGGCATTCAAGCATTGAACCGGCTGCCCATCAAAGCTGGCCAACTTTACATCAAACTTGGGCGATAAACTCTTGCCCTGAAAGAAATTCCAGGCGGTTCCAGCGGTGGAAAGCAGGTCAATCACCCCTGTTATAGCGGTCGAAAAAGCATAATCGAAGCCTAAAATTACCACTTTAATCATGTCTGTCCCAATTAGCCAATTATTAGTCAGAAATGACAATTACACACTTACTGGATCAATGCAAATATGCGGTGCATTATGACAACCTGACTGGCGTTTCTTGGAGGCACACCATGCCACTTCTTTCCCGCGAAGACCTGGATTTCTGGCTGTATGACATGTTGGATACGGAGCAGCTACTGCAAAGCCCACGTTATCAGGACCATAGTCGCGACACCTTTCGCCAAACCCTAGATACGGCCCAGCAAATCGCTGAAAAGTATTTTGCCCCCCACAATGCCCTGGCAGACGAAAAGGAGCCCTGGTTTGACGGTGAGAAGGTGCACACCATTCCTGAAGTAAAAGAAGCATTTCATCACTATGTGGAATCAGGGCTAATCAACGCCCGTTTGGATTTTGAAGACGGCGGCATGCAACTGCCTCATGTGGTGGCTTCAGCCTGTTCCGGTTTTATGAGTTGCGCCAACCCTTCTACGGCCGGATACCCTTTTCTTACCATGGCGGCGGCAAATTTAATCGGCCACTTTGCCAGCAAAGAATTGCAAAATACCTATTTGCCATTGATGCGTGATGGACGAGCGGCTGGCACCATGGCGTTGACTGAGCCGGATGTGGGCTCCTCCCTCGCAGACATCAAAACCACCGCCACCCCCACCGAAGCAGGCCATTACTTGGTACGTGGTAATAAGATGTTTATTTCTGGCGGAGACCAGGATATTACCGACAACATTGTACATTTGGTGTTGGCAAAAATTAAAGGTGCTCCCGCTGGAGTAAAAGGCATTTCATTATTCTTAGTACCCAAATGGTTAGTAGATGAAAATGGCAACCCCAGCACACGCAATGATGTAAAACTGGCAGGCCTGCTGCATAAAATGGGCTATAGGGGAACCACATCCACCGTTCTAAATTTTGGCGAGCAAGACAACTGTGTGGGCTACCTGATTGGCCAGCCCCATCAGGGTTTGAAATACATGTTCATGATGATGAACGA
>JBFKSL010000697.1:0-2126 GCA_041626995.1 Ketobacter sp.
AGTGTACTTTTTAGTCATGATCAAAGGTGTTGAGTGCCCCTCGGGCGCGGCTTTTGGTCATGGATAGGAGAGAGAAACATGAAGCAAATAGTAGTTGTTGGGATGCTGGCTGTTGCGATCTGTTCTCAGGCTGCAGTAGCTGGGCGTTTACATGGTCTCGCATCAGAAATCGATGATTTTCTGGGTAACAGTGCAGTTCTGAAGGCCAGTGACGAGAATCGGTGGGTTGCTCAAGGCGTGAATGGTAATCAGGTTCGCTTTGATTTTGGTGGGCATGGATATCCTCCCCACGCTCATCTTGAAGTGCCGAATCCTAATGGTAAAGGCCATATAGATGCCCCAGGAACTGACCACCACTTGTATTTTAAACAGGATTAGAAGGAGGTTGACCATGACAGCAAAGCAGGATGAAAAAGCCGGTGGGGTTATTGCTGGCATCGTGCTGCTGGCGCTTCTCGCGGGATGGCTTGCCATCCCTTCGACACCAGCACATGAAATAAATGGATTTCATGTGGCGTCACTGACATTCACCAATGGGATTTTAGATGGTTGGGCTGATGATGTGGCGGCATGGTTATTCAATCAGGAAAAGCCTTGGGCGGAACAGGAAGCGCTAGCGTCGTATGCTCATGCGATCCTAAAGGGGCGCGCTGAATATCCGAAGGTGGATTTGGTGTTTAACATTATTGGTGCAATTTTTTCAGTGGGAGGGTTGGTGGCCTTGTGGTTGGCTCGCGCAGCGGATGGCCCAAAGCAGGCTTTTCTTTTGGGTTTTTTTGCAGAGGTCATTGAAGGCGCCGTATTTGTTGCCGGTGAATATGCCACGATCGGTCGATATTCGATGTCGTCAACAGAAGTGGTTCTGACACTAGTGCTCGGAGTGTTCATGGGTTTTGTGGCAATTTTTATTAATGATCATCACAAAAGAAAATTAATCGCTAATAAATAATCAATCCTAACTTTAATCGACGAAACATGGGTGTTAAGCGTATGAAATTGCAAGAAGAACAAATCGGCGCATCAGCGTATGACGAACTCCGTGATCGTATAGCCTATCAATTGTTGCCACCCACGGCCGCCCATTTTATCGCGTGTGCGCGTGAAGAGGGGGCAGTTTATCAGCAAGAATTGCAACAAAGCTTGGCTCAATATCAGCAGTTAAGCCAAGAATTGGTTAATGCAATTGTTACGTTAAAAGCGGAGTTGGAGCCTTACAGTGATGAATTGGATGAGATTCCAGAAAGGACGCTAGGTCGAAACCCGTTTAAACATTTGTGGTTTTGGAATAAGGACAAAAGGGGAGAATAAGAATGATGAACTTACATGGCGTAACGCCAGCTCAGCTGGCGATATTGAAAAGTGCAGTAGCCCAACTTTGTCATGGCACTTCGAAGTACAGGAGTTTGATGCTGGTATTACAGTGCAGCGTGGCGTTGATACTGTTCTTTCTTGCAATTGATATTGGCTTGATGTTTTTCACCGTAAATTCTTATTTAGAAGGAACCAATATGGAATCGGGAGTTATTCCGGTTCTAATGTCCATGGTGGGGTGCGCATTGATTGCGGGATTCCATATTGCAGTTGTACGTTACATTAGCAAGAGCGTCCTAACAGTGTTACGCGTCGTTGCATCAACTATGGTGGTGTTGGGTTTGTTAGCTTTAGGCGTTATCTATGCAGAAGAGAGTGCGAAAATGTTTTCATCTGATTTGGCTTCCGGCTTGGAGATGGGTAGTGACGGCAAGCTCAATGTTGCGCTTGCACCTTGGTTTTTGCAACTGATGATGGATTCGATTCTACCTAATTTAAGGGCGCTTTTACCAATAGGGCTGATGGGAATGGTTTTGGTTTCGGCGATCTGTGTAGATTATCTTTGGGAGCAGATTGGTAGAGCACAGGATAGTCTTGTAAGCATTAAAGACAGATTGGCGTTAAAAAAGTGTATGGAGCTGGTTGTCATAGCCAACGACAAAATGCTGCAATCTAAGAGAAGATACCAAGAGTTGCTCGATAAGCAAAAAGAGCTCGAAGAATCCACGGCAATTAATATTGTGCGAGTTGGTCATCGAGCTCTTAGCACAATGAATGCTCGTATTTCACGATTGGAGTTGAATGTAGATGATGAT
>JBFKSL010000698.1:0-2126 GCA_041626995.1 Ketobacter sp.
GTTTGGTGAGAATGATCATCTGGTCCCGGTGGGGGTGAGTAAGTCCATTTCTGCATTGCAGCCCCAGGCAATTACATCGGTAATTAAAGGTGTAAGCCATGTGCCATTTTTATCAGAGCCCGAGTTGTTTTTAGCGGCATGCAACGACTTTTTTCGCGAGAGTGTTTCGTAAGCGGGAATCTATGAGCGTTAATAAAAAGGCCGTTGCCCAATCTTTTAGTCGAGCTGCGCCACAATACGACCAAGTAGCCCATGTGCAGAAACAAGTGGGGCAGGCTTTGCTTGATTTGTTGCAGCAGCAAAACGTGCTGGCACGCAATGCACTGGATATCGGTTGCGGGACTGGCTGGCTCACGCTGCATTTGCAACCCTTCGCCAAACATATTACAGCGTTGGATTTAGCCCCGGGCATGTTGGCCTACGCGAAGCAGCGCGACAGGCAAAATATTATCGGCGAATTTATCTGCGCGGATGTGGAAAGCCTGCCTTTCTCAGCTCAGCAATACGATTTGATTTTTAGCAGTTTTGCTTTGCAGTGGTGTGATGATATTAAAGCCGTGTTTGCCGATATATATAACTTGCTGCAACCGGGTGGGCGCTTTGTATTTTCCATTCCTGTGGAAAATACTTTGAATGAATTAAAGCAAAGCTGGGCACAAGCAGAAGCGCAACATGCCCATGTTAATGAGTTCTGCAAAGTTGCAGATATTCAAACAGCCTTGAACCAGGTTGGTTTTTCTCTTCCCTTTTTTGATGAGCGAATCACGCCTGCTTATTACCAAAGCGTACGTGAACTGATGACAGAATTGAAAACCTTGGGTGCGCATCATGTTGCGGAGAATGGCACCACCAGTTTAACCGGTAAGAACACCATTGCGAAAATGCTAGAAGCTTATGAACAGTTTCGAAATGCGGATGGTCTTCTACCGGCAAGTTGGCATTTTATTTTGGTGTGCGCACAAAAGCCTGATACCAATTAAGTAGAAGCACCTATGAAGAAAAAAGCATTTTTTGTCACGGGAACGGATACCGATGCTGGCAAAACTTTTGCCAGCGTATTAATGTTGCATGCCCTAAAACAAAAGGGCTTGAAAACATTAGCGTTGAAACCCATTGCCGCCGGTTGTGAGCAAGTGAAAGGCGAATGGAAAAATGACGATGCCTTGCAACTTCAACAGGCCATGACCCAAGCCTTGCCTTATCAGCAAGTGAACCCGGTTGCATTGCAGCAAGCAGTGGCACCGCATCTGGCAGCCGTGGCAGAGGGTAAGCGTATCAGTGCCAGCCAAGTGGCAGGGCGTATTCGTGGTGCACTTATGCAGCCTGCTGATGCGGTTTTAATTGAAGGTGCCGGAGGTTGGTTGGTGCCGCTCAACGAGCGAGAAACTTTCGCCGATCTGGTGGCCGAGTTAAATCTACCTGTGGTGTTGGTGGTGGGGGTGCGCTTGGGTTGTCTAAACCATGCCTTGTTAACCGCTCAATCCATATCCGCCATGGGGCTGCCACTGGCCGGTTGGATTGCTAACTGCATTGACCCAGACGCGGCATTAATTGAGGACAACATCGAAACCTTGAAAACCCGTCTTCCTGGCCCTTGTTTGGGAGTGCTTCCTTACGCTCCAGAACCCGATTGGCAGCTACTTATTACCCACTTTAATACTGATTTGCTATTAAAGCAGCTGGGTTTAGAGTGATTATCTCTAGCCTTCAAGAATTTCCAACTAAAATCAAATGCTTGCCAGATTGCTGATTGGTTAAGTTATAAACAGTTTGAGAATCTGAACTATACTGATAAAAGAGCCGGAGAAGCGCCTTCGGTCAACGTGTATAATCGCTCAGAGGTAAGCAGTATGGCGATTGGATCAATATTGAATAACGGTGTGGCCGGCATCCAGAAAGGCCTGAACAACATGAAAAAGGCCAGTGGTGAGATTGCCCAGCTATCTGTTTCAGACGATCCGGCTGCAGATCTCACCAAATCTGCAGTCAGTCTGTTGGAAAGCAAGGTTCAGGTGGAAGCTAACGCCAAGGTGTTGGAAACCGCCAGTAAAACCATCGGTAGTATTATCGATATCACAGTGTAGAACGCCATGTTAATTCAACCGGCACAACAACAGGCCGCTCAA
>JBFKSL010000699.1:0-2124 GCA_041626995.1 Ketobacter sp.
GCACACGACGTAAGCTTTCTCTGTGTCGAGTTCGTCGGTGCGTGCTCTCAGTTTGTTGAGTGGACTATTGATGCTGCCTTCGCGGTGAAAGTGTTTAAACTCACCGGATAAGCGCACGTCCACCAGCACTACATCGCTGTGGTCTTGCTTTAGGTTGGCGAGATCGGTTTCTTTAATGCGATCCAGAACGGGCTGTTCCAACAGGCTTTTAAAATCCTCCTTGTCTAAATACCTCAGGATTCCTTCACTGAGCATGGTGACGGTAGCATTGCGGATGGTGCTGCCTATCAATGCCTCTTCACCAAAGAAATTGCCTGGGCCAAGCTTCACAATGTTTTCTATACCTTGGGTGGTGCGTTTGCTTACCAGGGCCTGGCCCTTTTCGATTACATAGAAACGATCGCCTTGATCACCTTCTGCGACAATCACGTCGCCTTTTTCCCGTTCGTCTTTTTTGAAAGTAACGAATAGGCGTTGAATATTTGAAGGTGGAACCTTGGAAAATACATCGGATTCCAGCAGGCTCGACATCCAGTCCGACTCGTCGTTTTCTTCATCTTGCAGAATGGGGTCTGCTAGCTCCCAGGTCATGGCCAGTTCCAAGCGCTTTTTGTCCACTTTCAGTACGGTGCAATTGGACGTGGTGATGGCAGAGCAGCGGTGGGGGGTGTGGTCATCCAATGCATAGCGGCATTGGTCATCGGCAGCACCGAGGGAGGTGATTTCGAAGTTTTCATCCAGCAGATTTACCGAGCCGCTAATCAAGTAATACCAGTGAGCATCACGGTCACCGCGCTTGAACAGTTTTTTTCGCTCAGGCACGGTGATTTGCTCACAGCAGTTTATGGCTTCCTGAAATTGGTGGGGCTGTAACTCATTGAAAGGAATCAGATTCTTTAGGGATTCCAAGTCGAATTCTTCACTGCGTTCAGCCACTTCTGCCATGATCTGCACCATTTCAATAGGTTACGAAATTTATACTGGGGAATGCTATTTAGTATAGATCAGGGTGGGGATGTGGGGGCTTCACAGCGGCATCTTTGCCGCTGTGAGTTTCAAAAGAGAGTTCTCGTCTCTTCCAAAATAGCTTGTGCCAACTTCAGCAATTAAAAATTGCCTCACGGGTGGGGGGTACTACTCTTCCCCGCGCTCACGGGCAACTGCTCGATATCCAATGTCTTTGCGGTAGTAAACGTTTTGCCAGTTGATTTGTTGAGTCAGGTCGTAAGCCTTGGCTTGAGCTTCGGCTACAGTGTCGCCTAGGGCAACGGCACATAGTACTCGGCCACCATTGGTGGTAACTCGCCCGGAATCATCCATTTTGGTGCCCGCGTGGAAGACTTTTGCGTCATCCTGATCGCTTTCAGGCAGGCCGAAGATGATGTCGCCTTTATCGTAGGCTTCCGGGTAACCGCCAGCGGCCAACACAACACCCAGTGAGGCGCGTTCATCCCATTCCGCTTCAGCTTGATCCAGTTTGCCGTCGATGGCTTGTTCACACAGTTCCACCAGATCAGACTTCAGGCGCATCATAATGGGTTGGGTTTCTGGATCACCAAAGCGGCAATTGTATTCCAGAACTTTGGGGGTGCCGTCTTCGGCAATCATCAGCCCGGCGTAGAGGAAGCCAGTGTAGGTGTTACCTTCTGCCGCCATGCCGTTCACGGTGGGATAGATGACTTCGTCCATTACCCGTTGTTGAATTTCCGCAGTCACGACAGGAGCGGGGGAGTATGCGCCCATGCCGCCAGTGTTGGGGCCTTGGTCGCCTTCGTCGCGAGCTTTGTGATCTTGGGAGGTGGCCATGGGCAGCACGTTTTTACCGTCTACCATACAGATAAAGCTGGCTTCTTCACCCACCAGGAATTCTTCGATGACTACGCGGCTCCCAGCATCGCCAAATTTGTTGCCCGCCAGCATGTCTTCGATGGCAGCAATGGCTTCTTCTTCGGTTTGAGCCAGGATTACCCCTTTGCCCGCAGCCAGGCCGTCGGCTTTCACCACGATGGGGGCTCCTTGTTGTTTCACATAGGCCACGGCTTTATCGATGTCGGTAAAGTTGCCATAGGCGGCAGTGGGAATGTTATGGCGGGCCAGGAAATCCTTGGTGAAGGCCTTGGAGCC
>JBFKSL010000700.1:0-2124 GCA_041626995.1 Ketobacter sp.
ATGCTCGCATTGCCAGCTATTTTCAGCTTTCCCGCAAGCATCGAACCGATACCCACGACCTGGCCAGCCTGTTGGATACGCTGCAACAGGAACTGGACAGCATTGATGGTGGTGATGAAAAGTTAGCGCAGTTAGAAGCTGCTGCCGAACAAGCCAAGGCAGATTTTGTTGAAAGCGCAGAAAAATTATCCACTGCGCGCCAAAAAGCAGCAAAAAATCTGAACAAATTGATTACCCAAAAGATTCAACCTCTCGGTATGCCGGGCGCAGAATTTAAAGTTGATTTGCAGCCCTTGGAAGAAGACCAATTCAACCAGCATGGCCTGGAAATTATCGAGTTTCTGGTGAAAACCAACCCAGGCCAGCCCATTAAAGCTTTGAATAAAGTAGCATCTGGTGGTGAGCTTTCCCGCATTAGCCTGGCTATTCAGGTGGCCTGTGCTGCCCGATCCAACGTAGCCACGCTCATTTTCGATGAGGTTGATGTGGGCATCGGCGGCGCAGTGGCACAAATCGTTGGCCAACTACTGCGAGAACTGGGCAGTAAAAATCAGGTAATCTGCGTTACCCATTTGCCTCAGGTGGCAGCTCAAGGCCACACCCACCTGCACGTAAACAAACAAACCCACAAGAAAGAAACGCACACCGGTATTGCCTGCCTAAGCCAGGATGAAAAGGTAACGGAGATTGCCCGTATGCTGGGCGGTTTGAATATTACAGACCAGACCCTGGCCCATGCCAGGGAGCTGATCGAAGAAAGTCAGACGTAGAATTATTTTTTCGGCTTAACGTAAAGCACCAGGTTATGATCCACCAGCTCATAGCCGTATTTTTCGGCAATGGCGTGTTGCAGTTTTTCGATGTCTTCATCGATAAACTCAATCACTTTACCAGAATCCACACACACCATATGGTCGTGATGATCGCCTTTTGCCAGTTCAAACACCGCATGGCCACCATCGAAATTCAAACGACTTACCAAGCCCGCGCTTTCAAACTGAGTTAACACTCGATAAACCGTGGCCAAACCCACATCGTCTCCAGCTTCAAGCAACGCTTTATAAACGTCTTCGGCACTCATATGGTGACTGTCGGAGCCTTCCAAAATTTGTAGGATTTTCACCCTGGGCAAGGTAACTTTAAGGCCGACTTTTCGAAGTTCCTGGTTTTCCGCTGACATAAGGTCTCTTCGCTATTGATAATCTACATGCGTCAAGCAAATGAATAGACTTGCTCAACTAAAAGCATAGTTTAAATCAAAACCAGATGAAAAACATGTTGAGAAGGGTTTGTATTTCGGTTTTTGCCGAAATTGGCCTGGCAATGCACCAACTACACCATGGTTTAATTACTAACAGGCATGTTCTCGGCCAGCACAACCTTTCTTCGATAGCTATGCTTTTCTTTATGCTTAGCAGTGCGCACAGCTATTTTCATATTTAAATCTTGGGCTTCGGTATGAGCTTTATCGAGCTGTTCCCTACTCAAGAGTTTTTGCATAAAAAACCGCGCTTGATCTGGGGTTTCTCTTTCCCAGCCAGGAATGTCATCTGGATCATCCTTACTTGACACCAACGCCCAGGTGTACGCTTTTAGAAAGTCACGCTTAACGCCAATACCTTTGTAATAAAACCAAAACAAATGGTATTGTGCGGGATTGACTCCAAGCATGGCGGATTCTTCAAAATGCTTCGCTGCGGCTTTTTTATTGAGGTCAACTCCTAGGCCTAAGTTATACATCAACCCTATCGCGTAAGCTGCCGATCGACTCCCTAATTCACGTGCTTTCTGATAATACCGTAATGCGTCGTCATAGCTTTGACTGATTTCCTCTATCTCACCCATGGCCATACACGCATCTGCCAGCTTTCCTTCACAGGCTTCTATTAGATATTCTCTCGCAAGGCCCCGGTTTTTTGCGACATAAGATGTGCCTTCATAACGAAAAAGACCTAGCTGATAGCTTGCTTCTGCATACCCCCCTGCTGATGACTTTCGATACAACTCGATAGCCGCCTTGGCCGTTTTTTCATCCTCTTCATCAAACTCAAGCTCCGCCAACAAATATTGAGCTTGAGGTTGATTATACTCTGCCCCAAGCCGGCACTCTTTCAAAGCGTCAAC
>JBFKSL010000701.1:0-2121 GCA_041626995.1 Ketobacter sp.
CTTATCCGGTCTTGTTTGATGATAAAAAGAGAACTCCTCTGGATTATTCTGTATCAGCTATGCCCATGGCGTTTTTGATTGATAAAAATGGGCAGGTGCGTGAAACCTATAAAGGATATCAAAAGGGCGATAAAGAAAAATTGCTAACCGATATAAAACAATTATTAAAGGAGCCCCGTTAGTGAAGTATGCAATAGTTGTTGCTGTTTTAACACTCGCTGGATGTTCTAATGCCCCAGTTCAAGCCTGGGAAAAAGGCGATCTGGCACGACAGGAAATGAGTTGGTCACCAGACCCGATGCAGGCTGCTTTACGCGACCATGTTGCCACATCAAAAGAAGGTTCTTCAGGAGGAATAGGCGCCGGTGGCGGCGGTTGTGGTTGTTATTAATATTTTCGGGGGCAGTAACTCAAATGAATAAAATAAAAAATAAGAATTCTCTTACCGCACTTGCCGGTGCAGCCATGGCTTTACCCGCCATTTCTCAATTGGCCACCGCAGGCACCATGCCGACGCAAACGGAAGTGGGTTACCGATATTCTCAATACACAGAAGATGATCTTAATGAGGATAACGTGATTATCGGTTCCGTCGAGCGTTACGAAATTGATACCCACCAATTTCGATTGGTAAAACCCTTAAGCGATAATAAATCAATAACTATAGATGCGATGTACGAAACCCTAACCGGTGCTTCGCCACTATCAGTGATTAACAATGCTGACAGTGAACCAGCGCTTGTTATGACGGGTGCAAGCATTACAGAAACTCGCACAGATATTGCGGGAACATTAGAGAGTTTCAGTGATAGCGGCAGCACCCGTTACCAGTTGGGGGCATCGGTTGAAGACGACTACCAAGCCATTAATGCTTCTTTCGAAAAAGATGTGATTACAAAAGATCGTGGCACAACTTACAGTTACGGTGTTGGTTTTTCGCTAGATGAATTGGAACCCGTGCAAGGCACGAATGTTAACCCACCAGAATCTGAAGACAAATGGTACGCCAGCGGCTTTGTCTCAATGACCAAGGTGCTTAGCGCACAGTGGCAAACTCAGTTTGGGTTTTCTCTGGGGTTGTATGATGGTTACTTGTCTGATCCTTATAAAGCGTTTGATGAGCGCCCTGATGAGCGGCAACTCTATGTCATCAGCGCACGTTCCCGTTATTTCCTGCGTAGCGTAAAAGCGGCATTGCACGCGGATTATCGTTATTACTGGGACGACTGGGGAATGGAATCCCATACCCTTGATTTGGCTTGGTATCAAAACTTTGGTGATAGCCTGCAAGTGGTACCAAGGATACGTTATTACAGCCAGAGCCAAGCTGATTTTTATTATTCCACCGACGATCCGTTTCGTGAGGGGTATCAATCGTCGGATTTTCAATTAGCGCCTTTTGGAGCGCTAAGTTACGGCTTGGGAATCATTATGAAAGGAGAAAAGCTGACATTCTCTGCCCACCTGGAAAGCTATGAAAGTAAGGGCAGCCTGGCAATCAAAGAGGTGAAACAAGAAAATCCGGCTTTGGTGAGTTACGGTTTGTTTACGCTTGGTGTAGATTATCGTTATTAATCCTCATCAACGGAATAATAAGTGAAGTATCACCAGCATCAATTTAAGGCCATGGGCTCCCCTTGTGCTTTGCATTTTTACTCCCAAGAAAAAGATGCAAAGCATTTCTGCCAAATCTTAACAGATGAAGTGATTCGCCTGGAGCAAAAGTATTCCCGGTATCGAGATGACAGTGTGGCCTCGCAAATCAACGCTGTTTCCAAAACAGGTGGCGGCATAGATGTGGATGCCGAAACTGCAGCGTTGTTGGATTACGCGAGTGTGGCGTGGCAGCAAAGTGAAAGCATGTTTGATATCACCTCCGGCGTATTGCGAAAGGTGTGGGATTTTAAAAACTCTGTTGTCCCTACCCAGGAACAAATCGATCCATTTCTAGACGTCATCGGTTCGCAGAAAGTAAATTGGAACAACCCTATCTTAACCTTTCAAATTCCAGGTATGGAGTTGGACTTCGGGGGCTATGTAAAAGAATACGCTGCTGATTGTGTTGCGGCTTTAGCGTTACAAACTGGAATTCAGCATGGCCTGGTGGAGCTGGGTGGCGAC
>JBFKSL010000702.1:0-2113 GCA_041626995.1 Ketobacter sp.
GCATCTCTTCGCTTTTTACTACCAGTTCAATTTGTTTGCTTTCGATTTCGGGCAGTAGTGTAGGATCCCCCATAGCTGGAATTTGTGTTCTAAAGTCAAAACGGCGCACGTTATCCGTGGCACGATAATGGCCCAGCACCTGATGACCTTTAATTTGTAAAGAACCGATTTCATCATTGTAGAGCTGCGTTTTAAAATCAGAATATGGAATTTCAGCAGGAGCGATCTGCTGCTGCGCGGTAATGAAATAGTAGACAAAAAACAGCAGTAGAGTAAAAAGCAGAGGACGCCAATCGAATATGGGGTGGCGCTGTTTGTTATCAGGGGGTGGTTCTGATTCCGGTGTGTTGGGGGCAGGATGATGCTGTTGTGAATCCATGTTCGACCTTACGGTGTAATACTATTCCAGTTCGCATGCCAGTCGCTCCAACAATGCTGCTTCCGACAACGCTCTACTCATGTAATACCCCTGCACTTCATCACAACCATGCTCACTTAGCAAGCGGTATTGCTCCCAGGATTCCACCCCCTCTGCAATCACGCCTAATTTCAAGCTTTTAGCTATGGCAATCATGGTTTGGGCCAGCTCCAAGGTAGCCTGATTTTCCACAATATCGTCAATAAAAACCTTATCGATCTTTAACGTATTGATGGGGAATTTACGCAGGTAATTCAAGGAGGAGTAGCCTGTTCCAAAATCATCCACGGCAATGCGTATATTGGCCTGCTGCAATCGGTGCAATATCGCCAAGCTATGTTCGGCATCTTCCATCAATGCGCTTTCGGTGATCTCGATTTCCAATTGGCCTGGGTTTATATTGTAGCGTTGCACATGAAATAGAACCCAGTCGGCAAAATCTGAGCGTTTAAATTGGTTTGCAGAAACATTCACCCCTACCCGGCCCATTTGCACGCCCTGCTGCTGCCAGAGAGATATCTTTTCGCAGGTTTGTTGGAACACCCATTCGCCGAGCGGAATGATCAGATCGGTTTGTTCCGCCAAGTCGATAAATTCCAGGGGTTGCACGGTGCCAAATACAGGGTGATCCCAACGCAGCAACACCTCTACGCCGGTCATGACACCGTTTTTTACTGAATATTGTGGCTGAAAATACAGATCAAATTCTTCTCGCAGCAACGCCTTGCGCATAGCGTTTTCCATGATAAGGCGATTCATGGCGCGCTTATTCATCTCATCATTGTAAAACTGGTAATTGTTTTTGCCGGCACGTTTGGCGGCATACATTGCAGTGTCAGCGCTGCGTAACAACACTTCCCCGTTATGACCATGATGAGGATACAAACTGATGCCAATACTGGTAGAAGTAAATACTTCTCTGCCTTCAATCAAAAACGGTGAGAAAAATTGCGCGAGCACCCGTGATGCCACTTTAATGGCGGCTTCTTCTGGATCCTGGTTATTGGGGACTCGCAACAGCATGGCAAACTCATCACCCCCCATGCGGGCTACCGTGTCCCCCTCGCCCAAACAATACATTAACCGTCGCGCCACACCTTTTAACAACTGATCCCCTGCACGATGGCCCAATGAATCGTTCACTGGTTTAAATCGATCTAAATCCAAGAACAAAATGGCCAAACCACATTGACTACGATCGGCTTCTTCAACCACCAGATTGAGACGCTCGTTAAACAGCAAACGATTGGGAACGCCAGTTAGATGATCGTAATGCGCCAAACGATAAATGCGTTGCTCATCCCGTTTCTTTTGCGATATATCCATCAGCATACCCACATAGTTTTGCACTTCGTTTTTCATATTGTGGGTTTGGCTAAAACTTAAAATAGCAGGACGCACATCACCATTATGACGTACATAACGGCATTCATCTTTCCAACTTTGATTACGCTGCAAGCTATGACGAATTCTGCGAAAGAATTCGGGGCCGTATTGATTTTTCCAGAGCTGACTACAATGCATGCCTAAAATTTGATTGGGCTCATAGCCTGTTACTTGATAGAACGCTGGATTGGCCCGCAAAATGAAACCACTGCGATCGGTGATGAACATACCTTCGCTTATGGATTCGAACATGGCGGAAAACAGTTGTCGCTCGCTGTCCAACAGTTCGCGGCTGGGATAGAAATCGGC
>JBFKSL010000703.1:0-2112 GCA_041626995.1 Ketobacter sp.
CTAACATAACGGTTTCGTCACGGTAATATTCAACTTGAACTGTTTGGAAATTATAAAACCCTTTGGTAACGGGCAAATCTTTAGCCCAGTAATCGTCTATTCTCTCGAAGGTTACGGTTTTGCCATTATCAAATGCTTTGATTTGATAGGGGCCGCTGCCAAGGGGAATGTCGAGCGTGGATTTGGCAAAGTCTTTATCTTGCCAGTAGTGCTTTGGGAGAACTTTTAATTGACCCAAAATGAGGGGCAGCTCCCGGTTCTTATCATCACGCGCGGTAAATTTAACTTTTAATGTGTCGATGGCCTCGGCCTTTCCCACGTCAGCGTAGTAGGCTTTATAGTAAGGAGCCCCTTTTTCCATTAATGTATTAAAGGTAAAGACAACATCTTCGGCTGTAATGGGTTTGCCATCTTGGAAGCGAGCGTTTGGGTTAATATGAAAAGTAATCCAACTGCGATCTTCAGGATATTCAACTTTTTCCGCCACTAAACCGTACATGGTAAAGGGTTCATCCATGGATTGAACCATTAAAGTATCGTAAATTAAGTTTAAATACTTTGCCGCATCTCCTTTTACTATGTCGCCATTAAAGGAATCGAAGGTGCCATAGGCGGCCAGGGTAACGCTGCCACCTTTGGGGGCGCTGGGGTTGACATAGTCGAAGTGGCTGAAGTCTGCGGAGTATTTCATATCGCCATGCATGGCAATACCGTGGCTTTCGATTATCTTAGCTGCGGATACAAGGCTGCTTGCCAGCAGAAGTAGGGCAACGCTGGCAGTCTGCAATAATGGAATCATTGAATAGAAATGCTCTTTTTGTTCATTTATTGGTTAGACACTAATTTTCTGAATCTATCCACCAAGTTTGAAATCCAAGGCTCATGGTTGCTGGATTGTTTGGCCGCTTGAATCGGTTTTTATAGGCTAGCCTGTGATAATCCAGGTGCCAATTGGGAATCATATAGTAATTCCAAAGTAATACTCTATCCAGTGCACGAACCGTAGCTACCAATTCCTGCTGTGATTTGGCCAGGTTAATTTGTTTTAGCAGCTCGTCTACTACTGGGTTGCTGATGCCCGATAGGTTTCGAGAGCCACGCACATCCACTTGGTTACTGTGAAAGTAAATGGATTGCTCATTTCCTGGGCTGGCGGATTGAGGCAAAACATCCACGGTCATATCAAAATCGAAACTGTCTAGCCGCACTTTATATTGTGCAGGGTCAACAATGCGTATATCTGCCTCTATGCCAGCTTTTTTCATTTGATTTACATAGGGTAGCAGAACCCGTTGGAACGAGGGGCTGTCGATAAGAATTTCAAATTGAAATGGTGCGCCAGTTTTGGAATTTACCAGCTTGCTGTTTTTATATTCCCAGCCGGACTGCCGAAGTAAGCGTACAGCCTGTCGCGTGGCTTGACGAAGCTGCTTGGGGTTTTCGTAGCTTGGAAATGAAAATTCCTGATCCAGCGTGCCAGGGGGCAGTTGATGTTTAAATGGGCCAAGTTTCTTGAGTTCTAATTCACTGGGTAACCCACGTGAGCCCATGATTGAATTGGGGTAGTGGGTTTGTGAACGCTTGTAGGCGGATGAAAAAATATTCTTATTGATCCAGTGATAATCAAATAATAGAGACAGGGCTTTGCGTACATTTAAATCCTGGAACAGCTCGCGGCGGGTGTTCATAAAAAAGGCTTGGGTACCAGACGGTATGGTATGTGGAATCGCTTCTTTTATGATTTGGCCATTTTTAATTGCAGGGAAATCGTAGGCGGTTGCCCAGTTTTTAGATACGTACTCGATCCAAAAATCTAAACCACCAGACTTAAAAGCCTCGAATGCTACGGTGCGATCACGATAGAACTCTATCCGTACTAAATCGAAGTTGAACATGCCTTGGTAGACGGGATGATCTTTTGCCCAAAAGTTTTCCACCCGTTCCAGCTCTATATGGCTACCTAATACAAAATTTTTAACACGGTAGGGGCCGCTTAAGGGTTGCGGTGTGCCGGAAGACTGTCCAAAAGCATGCTTCTGCCAGTGCTTCTTTGACATCACAGGGAGTTCACCCACTCGGAATATGGATGTTTTGTAGCCTTCTTCCTTAAAA
>JBFKSL010000704.1:0-2111 GCA_041626995.1 Ketobacter sp.
AGGTATCCAATGACTTTTCCGTCCTTTTTCAGCGCTGCGCACTGACCCGGATGTAAGGCTTTATGCTGAGTCGGCTCAAACTCGTAGGTAGCGGTTCCTCCAGTCAGTTCCAACAGGGATTCCACATCCCCTTTGAGATCATAGAAATCCACCGGCTGAGTCTTACCGAACCAGCTTTCCTCGCTACCACTACCGTAGATCAAACCGGCAATGCTGTTTTGTTGCTGCTTTTCGTCTGTGCCTGCGAAAAGTAATCCAGTTTCAAACAAACGCACGCGGTGTTGTTGACGATTGATATTGTAGGAAAGCGTTTTTAGCAAACCAGCCCATAAGGTGGTGCGCATCTCCGACATATCTGCAGAAATAGGATTGGCCAAGCTCACGGATTTCTGATCAGGCGTCAGCAGCTCAATGTATTTTTTATCCACAAAGCTATAGGTGATCACTTCCTGGTAATCGCGATCCACCAGAATTTGCTTCAACTTGGAAGCAGGTACTTTGCGCTCTTCACGGTTAGGCGCAAACGCTTCCAAGATTGGCAAACTGGTGGGCAGGTTGTTATATCCCCAGATGCGACCCAACTCTTCAATTAAATCCACTTCAATTCGAATATCGAAGCGATAGCTAGGCGGCACGATATGCCAACCACTTTCGGTGCTAACCATATCCATTCCCAATCGGCCCAGCATATCTTCCACTTCGATATCGGGAATGTCACAACCCAGGATTCGATTAATGCGTTCACGGCGAAGCTGAATGGAAGGCAGATGAGGCAAATTCTCGGTGCTCAGCACTTCAATGACTGGCCCCGCTTGGCCACCAACGATCTCTAGTAGTAACGCCGTGGCTCGCTCCATGGCATTGCGTTGCAATTCGAAATCCACACCGCGCTCAAAACGATGGGAGGAGTCTGTATGCAAACCATAGCTTCTTGCTTTGCCCGCAATAGCGATTGGATCAAAGAAGGCGCTTTCTAAAAATAGATCTTGGGTTTCAGCATTAACGCCTGAATCTTCACCACCCATGACACCGGCTAAGGCTAACGCTTTTTGCTTATCAGCAATCACCAAACAATCTTCGGTGAGCTTAATCTCCTGCCCATCCAACAAGGTGAGTTTCTCGCCATTTTCTGCCAAGCGAACACAGATTCCACCTTGCAGCTTATTCAAATCAAAAGCGTGCATGGGCTGGCCAAGTTCCAACAATATGTAGTTGGTTACATCCACCACCGGATCAATTGAACGGATACCGCTACGACGTAAACGTTCGACCATCCAAATGGGTGTGGCTTTACTGAGATCAACACCCTTGATCACACGACCAATATAACGAGGGCATTGCTGCTGAGCCTTCACTTCCACAGGGAAGGTGTCGTTAATGGCTTGCGTTACTTCGTGACAGGAAACCGGCGTAACATCTGCTTTATTTAAAACACCAACTTCACGAGCAAGACCTGCAATACCAAGGCAATCACCACGATTGGGAGTAAGGTCCACTTCGATTAATTGATCGTTTAACGCCAAATATTCACGAATATCAACACCTACTGGTGCATCCAATGGCAGCTCCATTAAACCATCAGAGCTTTCTTCCAAGCCTAACTCTTCCATGGCACACAACATGCCAAAGGATTCCACTCCGCGTAATTTAGCGCGTTTGATTTTAAAATCATTGGGCAACAGCGCACCGATTTTCGCACAGGGCACTTTAATACCCACACGAGCGTTCGCAGCACCACAAACAATTTGTAGCGGCTCGGATTCACCAGCATCGACTTTACATACTTGAAGCTTACCGGCATCGGGATGCGGCTCGGCTGAAATGATTTCTGCTACCACCACACCACTGAACTCACCGGCGGCCGGTTCAACGCTATCCACTTCCAGGCCTGCCATGGTGACTTGTGCCACCAACTCATCGGTTGTCAGGCTTGGGTTTACCCAATCACGAAGCCATTTTTCACTGAAGCGCATTTCTATTTCCTCTAAATTCTGTTCGACATTAACGATGTGTGTTTAACGAAATTGCGATAAAAATTTCAGATCGTTCTCAAAGAACAATCGCAGGTCGTTAACGCCATAGCGCAGCATGGTGAGACGCTCCACCCCCAT
>JBFKSL010000705.1:0-2103 GCA_041626995.1 Ketobacter sp.
AAATTGGTAAGTGGTGAAGCGGTGGCCGCCATTGCCATGACTGAGCCCAATGCTGGTAGTGATTTGGCCGCCCTGCGCACCACTGCAGTGAAGGATGGTGACGAGTACATTCTTAACGGTTCCAAAGTATTTATCACCAACGGTATTCACGCCGACTTGGTGATCGTGTGTGCTAAAACGGATCCTAAGGCTGGCGCTAAAGGTATTTCCTTGTTCCTGGTGGATACCTCGTTGCCAGGTTATTCAACGGGCAAGAAGATAGAAAAAATAGGTCAGCATTCTAGTGATACCGCTGAGCTGTTCTTTAGTGACATGCGAATTCCAGCTGATTGCCTGCTGGGTGAAGAAGGCAAAGGCTTTATTTACCTGATGGAAGAATTGCCCCGTGAGCGTTTGGGTTGTGCCACTCAGGCAGTGGCTTCTGCCCAGGGCGCAATGGATTTGGCAGCGGCTTATGTGCAAGAGCGTCAGGCGTTTGGCCAGCCCATCAGTAAATTCCAAAATACCCGTTTCAAGCTTGCCGATGTAAAAACCGATATCGAGTTGAACAAAGCGTTGCTGGAAAAAAATATTGAGAAGTTTAAGCAAGGCGCCATGACGGTGGACGATGCTGCCGTATTGAAATTAGCGACGACAGAAATGCAGTTGCGTGCTGTACATGAGTGCTTACAGCTCTTCGGAGGATACGGCTACACCGTGGAATATCCCATATCCCGCTTTTATGTAGATGCCCGTATTCAGACTATCTATGCTGGCTCTTCCGAAATCATGAAAGAGGTGATCTCCAGAGGAATCGTGGGCCGCTAGGCCAGGCCAAACGATACTGAAAAGGGTAAAGGGGAACCGAAAGACCGCTGGGGTGTCAAACCTTCAGCGGTTTTTTTATTTGAGCTTGATAATGAGCTGCTATATGATGAATTTCAACAACCTAGCAAGTGAACAGGATATCTTGTGGCAAACATCCACAACAGGCTTTCAAAATGCATGTTGATGCTGGCATTGATCGCGCAGATCTTTGCGATGGCACCTGCCTGGGCACACCCTGGACACGATGGGATCATTCAGCACGGCAATCATGATAAGCGGTTGGAGCAACATGTCCATAGCCATGATCATGGGGATATGAAGCAGCAGGAAGCGTCTAAAGCTCATAAAAAACCTGCAACTGATTGCTGTGATTCAAGTCACGAATGCAATAACTGTACTGTGGGGCACTGCTCGTCGGGTTCGGCCATGGTATGCAGCCCACTGAGCATGCATTCTCCCGCATCCGTCTTCTCAATTAATAATTTCTATCAATTTGCTTTTGTAGTAGCTCCCGTTAGCGAGCTGTTTCGCCCTCCCATTCAAGCCTAATACAGCCTTAATCCGTCTGCGCACTTTGCGCTGACTTCCATGCGTGCTTTTGCATGTGTACTTTAAAGTTATTACAGGCGCGAACTATGAGAATTTTGCCTTTTCGTGTGGTGAATATATTGTTGGTCATCACCACCTGCTTTAATGCGAATGCTGCTTTCAGTGAAGTATTGTCATTGCAACAAGCTATTGCCAAGGCCCAACAAAATGATCCTTGGATTAAACAGAGTCATCACCAGCAGGCAGCGTTAAACGCACAAGCCATTTCTTCCTCAACTCTGCCAGATCCTAAAGTTACGATAGCAATGGCCAATTTGCCCACGGATTCCTGGGAGTTCAATCAAGAGCCGATGACCCAGTTTAAAGTGGGGGTTAGCCAAATGTTTCCTCGTGGTGATCAGCTAAAACTCAAGCAGCAACAACTACAAATTATGAGTGAGGAATGGCCCTATTTAAGAGCTGATCGTATGGCGCAGGTGCGGCAAATGGTGAGCCGTTTATGGTTGGAAGGTTATCGCGCCTATCACAGTATTCGCTTGATTGAAAAAAACCGCTTTCTGTTCGAGCAGATGGTGGCCATAACGCAAAGCAACTATGGCTCGGGCATGGGCCGAACACGGCAGCAGGATGTGGTTAGGGCACAACTGGAATTAACGCGCTTAGAGGATCGCTTGGCTCAATTGCATCAACAACAGGAAGTGAATACACAGCAATTATTGGAATGGTTACAAAATTCAGAATTAGGTG
>JBFKSL010000706.1:0-2097 GCA_041626995.1 Ketobacter sp.
AAAAGCTTTTTCATATTTGACCCAACTAAACACCACCCATAGCATTAGATCTTCTCTTGGTAATACCAATAATTCAGAAACATGCTCAGCAAAAATCCATTTTTGGTTTTACGCCAAGGAGTAAATCGCTTTAGTTTATATTTCTCGTCTACTTGATTGCTGCAACCGTAATTAGTCGCCAACGCGTATTCATAACCCGCCTTTCTAACCATACTTGAGTGATGAGCGCTAAAATCAGCTGGTGCTTTACCATTGGGATACACAAAACCACTCACCTCATTCTCAACTATCGCCTCAATTTCGCATTTACTTTTAGCAATTTCATACTCAGCCTCTTGATCTGAAATCGAGGTTAAGATTCTATGAGTTCGCCCATGGGAACCAACTTCCATGCCCTCTTGAGCCATTTTTCGAACTTGATCCGCATCCATAAACAACACCCTATCCGGCGGCTGACCCAGTTCATGCAACAAATCATCTAATAGAGTGTTGGCTTCATTTATAGGCAGGGATTTATAGTAATCTTCAAAGAAACGCAAAAACTCTATCTTGTCTCCAATACCATTTAACGAATAGTTTTTATCAGCCAACTCTATTTTCGGCAACCTGGTTAGACGAACCGCATCAATAATATCGTCATGCCACATGCGATTACCGCCCAACATGCCACTGGAAATATAAAAACTGGCAGGCAGCCCAATTTTTTTCAATATGGGAAGCGCTACTGTATAGTTATCCAAATAGCCATCATCAAACGTTATGCTCAACGCCCGACTGGGAAGTTTGTTTTTCGCCATCAGGCTCAGGGCTGTACGCAAGGGCAACACATTAAAATGATCCTTGATCCATACCATTTGTTGCGCAAACTGCTTGGCATCCACCCCATCAAAACGCAACTCATCCAGCTCTGGTAATATTTGATGATAGATCAGTATGCTAAGGTAGGGTTTACCTTTAAGTCTTGATCCTGCAGCTAGCGCACTTTGCCATAACAAGCGCACTCTACTGCTCCAGCGCCTGTTGCGCTAAACCAAGGACACGGTCAGCATTACCCTGCCATGTGAGCTTCTGGTCCTCTATCAACTTCTGAGCTTTGATCCTAACTTGAGCATAACTTTCATAGTGCTCGATTGCATCATTAAGCTTATCTTCAAAATCGTTAAAATTATTTGGCTCAAACAATAGTGAGTTAGTCTCATCCAAAATCTCACGAATATTCGGCGTAGACGGTGCAATAACAAGGCTACCCACTGCCAAATATTCAAACAGTTTTAAAGGTGATGCGTAGCTAGTAACAGCCGGCTGCAAAGCTATATCAAATTGCTGAACGTAATCGAATACTTTGTCGCGAGTTACCAAACCAGCGAACTCAACCTTTTCTGCTATACCCAACGCATCTGCTTTTTGTTTAAGCTCGGCAAGAATATCGCCATCACCAACGCAAATAAGCCGTACATCTCGGCCACTATGTTTGGCTATTGCCTGCAACGCCAGGTCTAGCCGATGCCAGGGATTAATAAAACCAGTAAAGCCTATAGTAATTTGTGATTTTGAATTTACTTCATTTACTTTGGGCAACCTGCTGAAGATATTTTCATTGACTCCATTAGGGATTACCTGAATTTTTCTCTCCGCGACACCTGCAGCTCTTACATAATCAGCCAGTACGTCAGTAACCGGCAAAACAAAGGTCGACCAACGCCAGGTGAAGTTCTCAATCCATTTTGCAAAGCGATATAGCGCCAACCCGTTATGCTCCTTTCGCTCATCGGCTAACGGCGCATTAACTTCCATAAGAATTGGAAGCCGAAACAGTTTTGCGATAATCACGCCAACAGGCTGATACAAATTGTAGCGCTCATAAATAAAATCAGGCTTAAACCTTACAATGGTTCTAACTAGCTTAATGGCCACAATCAAGCTATAACAAAGTTCGAGCAACTCATAGACTGCACTGGGTAACTTGGCGCGTATTTTTGCAGCAAAGCCACCTTCTGAACCAAAATCCGAGCGCTCGTTAAAGCCCGGACATACAAACTCAAGTTCCACGCCTTTTTCCAAAAGCGCATTAGTCAGCTCTTCCACATGAACATACAT
>JBFKSL010000707.1:0-2092 GCA_041626995.1 Ketobacter sp.
GAACGCGTCATCACACTCATCGTCAAAATCAAACTCTTCAGTTTCTAACAGTTCATCTTGATAGTGCTCCATAGTGCTACTCCTTTATGTTTGTTTACTGTCGTTAGACTACGTAAAGCAGAAATAGTGCCAATACAACAATCCGCTTGAGTCTTCTGGTCATTTAAACCAAGCCAGATGACACTATGATGAACCCAGGCGCTGCCATACCTTTTCTAATTTTGTTTGCTATATTTTGGAATCAATAGAATCCTAGTAGAGCGAACATGCAGGCAGCCAACAGCCAGGACGACCCCTTACTCGGCCGAGTTTTTAAAGAAACCTACCGGATTGACCAATTATTGGCCGATGGCGGCATGAGCCGCGTTTATATTGCTGAACAATTAAGCCTATCAAGGCCCGTGGTAGTAAAGATGCTGCTGCCCAGTTTCCACGATGAAGACTTCATTCAGCTGTTTCTTAGAGAAGCCCGAATTTGCAGCCAATTGAATCACCCCAACATCGTCAGCGTTCTGGATTTTGGCTACACCGAAGACGGCCTGGTGTATCTGGTCATGGAATATCTGGAAGGGGCCTCCCTGGCGGACATCGTGCTTCAGCAGAAAGGCCTGCCTCTGGCCAATATTGTTTGGCTGATGAACCCCCTCTGTCATGCCATCGAAGCGGCCCACAAGCATCTGGTGGTGCACAGAGACCTTAAACCCGGCAACGTGATGGTGGCCACCCTGTCTGGTAACGAAACCACCGTAAAGGTGGTGGATTTCGGCATCAGCAAACCTATGGATGAGGAAAACCTCAAGCATACGCAGTTAGGCACGGTGATGGGCACACCGGGCTACCTGGCTCCAGAGCAAATACGCGGTACAAATATCAATCACTTGGCGGATGTATACGGTATCGGTGCCATTCTGCATTTTATGATCACAGGTGAAGCCCCTTTCCGTGGCGCCAGTCGAGAAATCATCTTCAGCAAGCAAATGAAGGAGCTACCTCCCCCATTAAGCAATTACCCACTACACGATAAAACCTGCGAGATTCTTCAGCCCGTTATTTTCAAAGCCATGGCCGTACAACCGGAGCAGCGCTACCAAACAGTGTCTGAAATGCTGCAAGACTTCCGGGAGTGCGTGAAAAACTCAACGGTGCTGCACTCCGCATCCGAGGAGGAAGAGCTTTACCAGTTTGTGTTTAGCGGTAAAGTGAAACCAGACCAGCCCGAAGATCAAGTAAAATCGCAATTGCAAAAGGCCCTTAAGTTCTCCGATAAGCAGCTACTGTCTTTATTCAGCGGAAAACGGGTAGTGGTTAAGAAACAGTTAAAAAAAGCGGATGCTGAACGCTTCAAGCTATTGTTTGAAAAATGCGGCGCCGTTGCACAGGTGGAAGCAATGGATGACCGCACTCGAATTGTTTCACCTTCTGCCATCAACTCCCAAACGTCACCAAAACCGGACAAAGCCAGCCCTATTTCTGTGGCAGGGTTTGTAAAAGCCGGGGCATCACCATTCGTAAGCCAAGAACGATCTTCACCCTGGAAATCCTCCCCCAACGCTTCCGCCACCCCCTTCAGCATGCCAGTGCCATCTATGCAGACTGAAGCCATACCAGCAACAAGCAGCACAGATTCATCCAAAGGGAAAATAATGCTGCTATCAGGCTTGGTGACGATCGTATTAGCCATGATGGTTCTGCTGGCGGTTCCCCAATGGCGCTACCCGATCGCCGACTACGTTATATACGGCACCGGTTTAGCCAAAACCGAAAGAGGCGTTCATCACGACAGAATTCGACTGGGCATGAGCGCCCCTTTTAGCGGTGGCGCCAGAGAGCTGGGCCGCGGGATGCGCATTGGTATGCAGGCCTATTTTAAACAGCTGAACGACAACGGCGGGATACACGGCCGCAACATTGAGCTGCATTCTCTCGATGATGGCTACGAGCCCGCTCAAGCCCAAGCCAATATGCAGAAATGGCTCGATCCGAAAACCGGCACATTCGCACTCATAGGCAATGTAGGCACACCAACCAGCAAAGCCATTCTTCCCCAGGTGCTAGACACCCGCATGCTGATGTTTGGCACCCTTTCCGGGGC
>JBFKSL010000708.1:0-2063 GCA_041626995.1 Ketobacter sp.
AAAAATGACGAATTCATCATTGTTTCCATTAATCACAAGGGCCAATACTTCTTGAGTGTGGGGGACAACAAAGAGAAACCCAAACCTCTGCCGGAAATAGTGCAGGCGGTAACGAAAATACGTCAAGACAAGCCCAAAACCCCAATCCTGATGGAAGGGGATGAACGTGTTCCCTATGGTTTGGTGATGCGCATAATGGTTGCGTTGCAACAGGCTGGTGTGGACGACGTAGGCCTGGTCACAGAAAGTGACTTTAAGGAGTAGGGCTTGAGCTCCCGATCCATTGATACCGCTGCGCTGGTTAAATCTCTGCTGATTCACCTATTGGTGATCGGTTTGCTGTTTTTTAGTTGGGGTGGCTGTGAAGAAAAGAAAAAGCCTAAGCCTATTCCCACACATGTGAAGGCTGTTGTGGTGGAAAAACCAAAGCCCAAGCCTGTTACCAAGCCTAAGCCGGTGGTGAAACCAAAGCCGAAGCCAAAACCCAAGCCCAAACCGAAGCCGAAGCCGAAGCCGAAGCCGAAGCCTAAACCCAAGCCGAAACCAAAACCGACTCCCAAGCCTGAGCCTAAGCCAGAGCCAAAACCAAAAGTTCAAGAGCCGGATAATTCTTTCAGCGACCTGCTGAAACAGGAAATGGAAACTCTGAAAAAGGAAGAAAAAGATCTGCCGCCGATTCAAGGCAATACCGATACCCAGCAACAACTGGATGAAATCCTGCAATATCAGGCATTGATCAAGCAAACAGTCACCCGGTATTGGCGTAGGCCACCAAGCGCGCGCAACGATATGGAAGTGATGCTGGAAATTCAGCTATTGCCCGGAGGGGAATTAAAAGCGGTGAAAGTACATAAAGGCAGTGGCGATAAAGCGTTCGATAATTCGGCGGTGTTGGCGGTGCAAAGCGCGGGTCGTTTCAGCGTGCCTCCAGATCCGGTTTTATTTGATCGGCACTTCAGAAGCTTTAAAATCCGCTTTAAACCCGGAGATTTGAGATACTAACCACAAACAGGGCGCACAAAACTGTAAAAACGCCTGGAAATATGACATAAATTCACCATAGACAGTATGAAAATTAATTTGAAGACCAAATTGAATACACATTCCAAATACGCGTTTCCATTTCAAGCGCTACGAAACCTAGTCATCCTGCTGAGCTTGTCCCTATTTGGCGTAACGGCTAAAGCTGAGTTGATCATTGAAATTACTGAAGGCATTACCGATGCCACATCCATTGCCATCGTGCCATTTGGCTGGAGTGGTCCACGTTTGCCTGAAGATGTTGCCTCAGTGGTTTCCGCAGATTTACATCGCTCTGGCTTGTTTAAGCCTCTGCCTAGGGAAAGCATGCTCAGCTATCCAACCGAAGAGAAGCAAGTGTTCTACCGCGACTGGCAGAGTGGTCGTTCCAATGTGGAATATTTGGTGATTGGCCGGTTAAGCAAAACTAACGGTGGAAAATACCGGGTGGATTATCAGCTTTTCGATATCTACCAAAAGCGAGTGGTGAATCAATGGTTCGCAACGGGCACAGATCTACGCAAGATGGCACATTATGTGAGTGATGTTCTCTATAAAGAGCTTACCGGTATTCGTGGTGCGTTCTCCACTAAGATGGTGTATGTCACCATGGAGTATTTGAATAGCGGTGCCAATCGCAAACAACGTTATCGCCTTTATCTAGCCGATGTGGATGGCCACAACGAACGCATCCTATTGGAATCCAGTGAACCGATTCTGTCTCCCAGTTGGGCGCCCAATGGTCGGCATATTACCTATGTGTCGTTCCAAACCACACGGCCAGCCATCTACATCATGGACACCTATACAAAAAAAGCACACCGCATGACAAAGTTCGCGGGCTTAAATGGTGCGCCTCGGTTTTCACCTGATGGAAAAAGTATGGCCATGGTATTGTCGAAAGATGGCAACCCTGAAATCTACACCATGGAATTATCCAGCGGAAAATTGAAACGCATCACAAACCACTACGCCATTGATACAGAGCCGGCTTGGTCACCAGATGGTCAAAGTTTGATCTATACCTCAGAAAGGGGAGGCTC
>JBFKSL010000709.1:0-2055 GCA_041626995.1 Ketobacter sp.
ATACGCAACCAAGCTGTATCCACATTCGTCATTGGCTCCAACGCCAACTGATTGAAAGTCCTCATAATTTCTTCCCTAATCCCAATTTCCAGTCAAACACACTGACTAAACAACAATGAGTGTCGAATTTTCAGCTAACATTTGTTCGCTTAATATACTCCAGTTTTGCCATATGGCAAGAAAAATGTCCGATTCAAACCTGAAATTTGGCCACTTAGAACCATAAAACAGGCAAAATTAGACCGGAACGGACTACGAGTTGCTTTTTGAGCTAACACTTGTAAACTAAAAGGATTGATTCTCTAGGACAGCACAATCCGGTGCCTTGATGGTTCCTTTAACCATATATTGTCAGGATAGTGTACTCCTTCCAAC
This sequence comes from Ketobacter sp., assembly GCA_041626995.1. GTDB lineage: Bacteria > Pseudomonadota > Gammaproteobacteria > Pseudomonadales > Ketobacteraceae > Ketobacter. The sequence continues at coordinate 376 of JBFKSL010000709.1, forward strand.
CCTGCGTATGAGCATGACAGAACCCAAAACCCGAGCCGAACAAAAACAGCAAACGCGCCACAACATTATGGCAGCAGCGCTCACCAAGATGAGTGAAGACAAAGGCTTTTCCAGCCTGAGCTTGCGCGAAGTCACCAAAGAAGCTGGCATTGCACCCGCCTCCTTTTATCGACACTTTAAAAATATGGAAGAGTTGGCGCTGGCGCTGGTGCAAGAAGCAGAGATTGCGCTGGTCGCCATATTGAAGGACGCCAAAGCCATGGAGGAAAAAGGTGAGGACGTAGTAGAAAGCACAGTCACCATGTGCATGAAGCATTTTCGAGAGAATGGGCCATTGTTTCGCGTATTAACCCGAGAAGCTACAGGGAACTCCCCCATTATTCGCCGCGCCATTCAACGCTGCCTGCAAGGGCTTAATCAACAATTGGCAGAAATCATCGAGCTGGAAATGAAAAAGCGCAACCGCAACATCACCAGCCCATCCTTAATAGCGGAGGCCATTTCCACTTTGGTTTTTTATATTGGTGTTTCCACCATCGACCTGCCCTATGCCAAGCAGAAAGAAGCACAAAAACGACTGGCCCATCATATTCGCGCTGTGTATTGGGGCGCAGAAGCCATGGCTAACACCAACCACCTTTCCAGCCAGCTAATGCTTTCCTAAAAAGTCATTTAATGGCGATTCCAGAGATAACTGGCGCCATCAACGCTGGCACTTTAGGGTGGTTAAAGTCGTTTATCTTTTGATACGAAAAACCCGCGCTTTCAAACAACGAACGAGTGTCTCTTGTAATTTCACAGCCACAGGCCAAATTGCGCCAGGCCGGATTTAAGGTTTTCTGCAATCGACCAATCCAAGGTTTTTTCGATGCCACGTGCTCAAAAAAAATCAGCTTACCACCAGGCTTTAAAACACGATGCATCTCTTTTGCCGCAACATCAGGATTAGGGATAGTACAATACACTAAGCAAGCCACCACCGAATCAAAACTTTCATCTTCAAATGGCAAGTCGCGGGCATCACCCACCTGCAAAGTTACCGGCACACCATGACTGCTTTGCGCCACTTGTTTTTTAGCGGTCTCCAGCATGGCTTCCACCGGTTCAATACCCACCACCTCTGAAACAGAATGGGTGTAATAGCCCAAGTTAGCACCAGTGCCTGCTCCGATCTCCAAAACTCGACCTTCCGCCATGGAAACCAAATCTGCGATTTCCCTGCGAAATACTCGCGTAGCCCACTCCATTACCGGTGGAAAAATACGATCTTCGTAAAAACTCATAAATTGTAAACCTTGGTGTTTGATTGCCTGATACAAGCAAGCAATCAAACACCATAAGTGAAGGCTAAGTCAATTTCCTAACAAATGGTAACTTCGCTGTAAGCCTGTCGCCCCAGTAGAACAGCAACAAACAACTACAAATCATGGCTGCACCAATCACTAGATTTTCCGTTAAGGCCTCACCGTTTAAAAACACCCCCAAGCTAATGGCAATTACCGGCGTGATCAATGTCACCAAGGCCACCGTGCTGGCTGCCAAATGCTTAAGAATGTAGAAGTAACAGAAGAAGCCAATAAACGAACCAAACAAAGTAAGGTACAAAATGGCTGCAATTGCCCTGGGAGATGGTGAATCCACCTCCAATCCTAAAAACAAACCACTCACAAAATACAGCGG
>JBFKSL010000710.1:0-2037 GCA_041626995.1 Ketobacter sp.
GCCAGGCATGCGTACGTCGGTAATGATGACATCAGGCTGGGTGTTGCGCAGTTTGTTCAGCGCCGAATCGCCTGTTTCAAACGTGGAAGTTTGAATGCCTTCCTGGGTTAACGCTTTTTCTAATACCCAGCGAATGGATTTGTCATCATCAATGATCCAAACGTTTTCTTGACCGTGCATGATTTACACTCCAACTGTCATGTGCGCTTCTGGTTTTTCCAGGGGCAGCAATAGTCTAAATATGGTTTTGCCGGGGCTGCTGTTGCATTCCACCAGCCCGTGATGTTGATTGATTATGGATTGAGATATGGACAGGCCCAGGCCGGTGCCGGTGGCACGTCCACTCACCATGGGGTAGAACATGGTTTCCTGTAATTCTTTTTCGATACCGGGGCCGTTGTCTTCGATTTCCACCAACAGTACCAGGCGATGCCGGGCATTGCCGATGGTGAATTGGCGTAGAGCTCGGCTGCGCAGGTAGATAGTCGGATTGTCAACGCTCGCTTCGGATAGGGCCTGCTGAGCATTGCGGGCTATATTGAGCACCGCTTGTATCAGCTGATCTTTATCTGCCCAAAGTTCTGGCAGGCTGGGGTCGTAATCACGAATGATGTTTACGCTATTGCCCGGTTCAGCAGTAAGAATGGAGCGTACCCGTTCCAATACTTCGTGAATGTTCACCTGATTCATGCTGGGTAGCTTGCGTGGGCCAAGCATTTGGTCCACCAGGTTTCGTAGCCGATCCACCTCATCAATAATGATATTGGTGTAGTCTTTCAAAGCATCATCTGGCAGCTCTCTTGCCAGAAGTTGCGCTGCGCCCCGGATTCCCCCCAAGGGATTCTTTACTTCGTGGGCCACGCCCCGCACCAGGGCGCGGGTAGCATGATGCGTGTTGATCATATTGTCTTCGCGACTGATTCGCAGCAGGCGGTCTAACGGCCTGATTTCCAGTAATAGATTAGGCTCCAGCCCCTTTGGGGTGATGGGCGTGATGGTGTAATCCACCGTTGCCGGTTGTGGGTTGCTGGAGATAAAGATTTGCGCTTCACGTTTGGTGAAAGGGCTTAAGTCACGCAGTGCGTTTTGAATATCCGCCTGAGTGTTTTTCTCTTCATCGTGAATCAGGTGTTGAATATGGGTGCCGTGTAGTTGCGCGTAACTGGCGGCCAGCAGGTTCTCGGCTGCGGGGTTCATATAGGTCACGCAGAGTTTGGAATCCAGCAATATCACAGCTGTGGTCAGGTGATCCAGCAATGGCTTGGATATATCGTAATGCATTGAATCTTCTGCTGTATTCACGTGTGGGTTGCTACCATAATCAATGTGTTTCTTCATAATGCAATTTTCAAACCAAATGCGGGCTGGTGCGTTCTGGCAATGCATGCTGCCAGCTAGGTGCTGGCGGTTGGGAGAGAAATTTTCGGCAAACCCCCGTTTGAATCAGGGCTTAACCTGCGCTGCTTAAGGAAATAGGTCAGCATTTGGATGCCCTGTTATGGGCACCCATGCGGTAACGGATAGGTATATTTTAGGCCGTATCTCAGTGCTTGTGAACCATAATGGTGCGCAGGCTGAGTGCAAGTTGAAATTGTGCTGGCTTTTGGGCGTTTTCTAAGGGGCTTTGATTGCGGAGCGACGAACAAAGAAGGTCACTGGCTCACTTTTACCCACTTGTTTGCCTGCTTTGTCAAAGATCACCGCGTGGGTGATGTATTCGCCCCGATCCAGGTTGTTAAAGGGGAAATTGGTGGTTTTGCCGGGTTTGCTTTGAGGCACACCGTTAAAGTAAAGCTGAATTGCATCGCCGGGTCGCAGGTTGGGGGCGATGGCTACCTGAACGGTTACAGTACCTGTATCGCAATTGTCCGTATTGGCCACTTCACAGATGGTATATTCTATGGTGTAGGTGCCATCGACAGTACCAGGGGCCACGCTAACGCTTCCATCCTCGTTTATGGTAAGCTCGTCCGTTGGCGTAGAGGTAAGCACTACGTCCTCAGCGGCTACCACTTCGCCGTTGATGGTGTCGTTGCC
>JBFKSL010000711.1:0-2032 GCA_041626995.1 Ketobacter sp.
AAACTTTCTTCGCCCAATGCTATTCATGACTCAATACCTTAAGTAAATGTTCGGACAAGCGAATACATAGCGCAGTAATCGTTAAAGTTGGTGGAACGTGACCGCCAGTCGAAAACACAGAACTTCCAGCCATATACAAGTTCGGAGCACCAAAAACAGCTGAATTAGAGTCTACAACCCCATCTGCTTCTGAAGTGCTCATTCGAGTTGTTCCCATATGATGATGGCCAAACCCAAGCTGGTCTCCCCACACACGGTCCGCATACTCACTTAATAATCTTATTTTGCCCAACCCCAGAGCACCTAATTCAATTGCCGCAAGCTCTAAAGCCTTCCAAGCTTGCTGCTTATCCTCTTCAGAAACCTTCCATTCAACATCAATCTTTGGTATACCATAGGAATCCATCTTATCACTGAGTTTAACTCTATTAGTTGGCGAAGGTGTTTGCTCAACCATCGCGGGAATGCTAAAACCTGCAAACTCTTCAGAACTTTCAAACAGTTTCTCCTGAAACGCTTTCCTGTAAGTAGCTTCCAACACCATATCAACGTCAAAAACAACATTACTTAAATGCTTGCCAAAATGATCTGGCCAATCCCCACTCTTAGCAGCCTGAGTTAAGACATGATACGAAGCGATCCCATCTGACAATGTATACTCATTTGCTGGAATCAAAGGCATCCTGATATTATTTATCTTTTGTAACTTCTGCGCTTTTTCTGTAAGCGAGAGGAACGCAATGGCAAGCCTTGTCTCTAAATGACGTGCTCGATAGAACGAAAAGGCCTCCCTCTCTTTGGGATATAGTATGGCCCCCCGAATAACCGGATGATCCATAAAGTATCGTCCAACAACATCATTGCTATTTCCAAACCGGTTGCCATAATTTCGATTAATATGAAGTAGCATACGAGCGTTTTCGATTCCACCCATGCAGAAAACAAAAAGCTTAGCATTGACTAGCACGTTGTTATTATCACCACAAACGAAACGTACTGACTCTATGTTTCCAGAATCCGCTACTTGTTCTACGTTTTTGAAATTCGCATGAACATAAACTTCCGCGCTCGCACTGCTTTCCAAGGCTTTACCATGGTCGGAAAAGAAACGCACAGGCGGCAAAGAGGCTTTAGCCATAGCACTTGTTAAAACATCTGATTCCTTTAACGGATGCTCCTCACCAAACTGCGCCTGCCAATATGCCAACGAATATCCATCTGGTTCAACACCACAGTAAAATTGCGCTTTAGAATAATAGGGTTCCAGATCATCATAACTGATAGGCCAACCACTATGCTTCACCCATTCACGTTTTTCAAAGTCAATGGGGCTCAAGGGCGACGTATTATTCTCCCAATGATTGCTGCTCCCGCCCAACATTCTCATGCGGGAATATAGTGTATTAGGAAACCCAGGAGAAATTGAATTTGCAGAGTAGTGCTCTTGAACTTGGGTATCATAAACCTGCGTTCCGGCTTCAAGCACGACAACTTTGCCTACCTTTCCTATCAGCTCATTAGCAAGCACTATTCCGGCAACACCGCCCCCAATCAGGCAAACATCGGCCTCTATCTTATGATTTTTAGGTAGCTCGTTTGCATCGATAATCATAACTAAGTTTCCAAACCATCTAGTCTTTATATGAACAGAGCATTAATCATTTTTCTGGTTGCGATGACAACTGAGACAGCTCTTCTGCTTTCACTTTTAACATATTGTATGCCGGTGGAATCAAAGCAAACAACCAAATTCCAATTTCAAGCTTCTTACTATTAGAGCCTTGACTGGCCACCATTAATCCTACCAGCCCACAAACAAGCCCCAACAATAAAACCTTTAAATTTATAATCTCGTCACTAGAGACACGTATTTTTTTGCTTAAAAACAATCTACGAATACAAGATATGACTATTATAAAATACAACCCTGCACCAATAACCCCATGATCAACCAGCAACGCCATAGTTAGATTATGCGATGCCCGCGCGGATGAACCTCCCGTAGTTTTTGTTAAATATTCTTGCGGGATAT
>JBFKSL010000712.1:0-2030 GCA_041626995.1 Ketobacter sp.
CCGCCACTCATTATATACTGAACCCCAGCACTTAAACGACCATAAGCATCATCAGGCGCATCAGTTACGATTACAAATGCCTCTGCATCGGGCGCCAACACCAAATGCGTTTCAATTTCACGTGCCTTATTTTCGTTTTCAACTATCCATTCTCCACTTACGTAGGGAATGACCACACCACTTTGGATGCTCCAATTAAAACTACCGTTAAGCGATAATGTAATGGTTTCAGAATCTATTTGTTGCGACTGGTAATGCAGATTCAAGTTCTTAACAGGATCATCGCTTTGCTCTGAAAAGCTATCCAGCTCTAGTTCAGCATTTTTATACTGGGCAGAGATATCCAATGCAAAAGCATCGAGCGACAACGGGTAACTAATACCCAGACCCCATTCCGTATTTTTTGAATCGAAGTCTGAGCGTGCTTGATATTGAATACGGCCAAAACTGACCGATCTGATATTGGAATTTTCAATATTAGCCTGAGATAGATAACCATCAATATAGAATGCATTAAAAACTTGGTAGTTTATAAACATTACCCATTCTTGACTGTCGGAATCAACGGAACCTGCGCCCCCATCCATATCAATATCCGAATCTTTCATGGAAATTGCCAACCCCAATAACAACGCAGAATTCATGCGGTAATCTGCGCCCACGGTCAATGCTTGGCTATGGCCGCTGTAGCCATTTTCAATATCGGTTAAGTCTCTATCCAAATTGGCATATTCGTAACTACTGAATATGGACCAATTATCAAACTTTTCTATTACCTGTGCGGCTTTTTGCTTTTCCCTGGCAGCTAATTCATTAACCCCTTGTGTTCCGGTGTTACCCGTTTGCGACAACGTCTCGCCACTACCACCTATAGTGGTGGATGCATCTTCACAGGTGCTAACTAAATTACCCTCGGGATTTTCACAAATGATGTTATTAATATAGTCTTCAAACGCATCATCATTTTGGGTGGCATTTGCCAATGTAGAACAAGTTAAAGACAGCACCAATGCAATCTGTTTTACGATTATTTTATTCATAAGAGAATTCTGCTCTTTCTAATGATTAGTCCGTCATTTGAATATGAAAGTTTGCAGGGGCTACAGGTTTTAGCGGTCGACATTCGTCACGTTGCTCTAACCCCGACAGCGCATTATCCAAGCTTAAAACACCGGCACCCAGACCCACTGGAGCAGGTTCTGCAAATGGCGCAACGCTAGTTGATAATATGTTTTTTACTTGAGCCGCTGTTGCTCGCGGACAACGCGACCACACCGCTGCCGCCGCACCAGAAACAAGAGCGGCTGATTGTGAGGTTCCGGTCATGGTTTGATAGTGGCTCAGAGGAAAACGCGCGTCCCCTCGCATTGGATTGGTAGAAGAAAGCACATGTTCTCCCGGCGCAGAAAGCGTTATCCAACTACCAGTATTGGTATTGGCACCGCGAGCACCACCAAGGGTTACGTTACCCACTGCAATGATATTATTCTTTACGCTCTCACTATCGTCATCTTCTGTACAAGCGGCTGGATAGTATGGTTTGTTCTCAGCATCGTTCATAGCCGCAGCAACAATAAGGATGTCCTCAGTAGGGCCAGCCAACAGCTCTGCTAGTAATTGGCATACACCTTTTTCAGCGTCCGCTCCGAAGCTGGCATTGATGACCATCTTTTTCGACTGCCCCTGTTCGGTTGCATGTTGCTTCGCCCAGTTGACGGCATAACGAAGTCCAACCGTTCTGCTACTCATAGGTTGGCCTTGGGCGTCTTTCACATCGGCACCATTTGCATACCTCAGGATGGGCGTACTTCGATTATCAGCAGCAATAATACGCACAGGAAGGACTTTTACCGCAGGAGCCACACCAACAATGCCCATGCCGTTTAAGGCCGCAGCAATGATGCCAGTGATGTGGGTACCATGCCCATTTGGGTCAGTTGTGCCAGACTTGATCTCTGCGCCCAACTGATCCACATCCGAACCAGAGGTACCGTTCGCCGTAACAGCAACAAAATCACGCCCGGAGAAAA
>JBFKSL010000713.1:0-2030 GCA_041626995.1 Ketobacter sp.
GCCCTTTACTTCAATCATGGTTATGCAAATGTTATCAACTGCACGCACTACACTCTGTGCAAAATTAACAAAACCTAAGCCTTTGGCAAAGTAACCCCAGTTTGCCCTTGATATTTACCACCTCGATCCTTATAGGATACTTCGCATTCTTCGTCAGACTCCAAGAACAGCATCTGTGCTACACCTTCGTTGGCGTAAATTTTTGCTGGCAAAGTGGTGGTATTAGAAAACTCCAATGTCACATGGCCTTCCCACTCTGGCTCCAGGGGCGTCACGTTGACGATAATACCGCAACGCGCATAGGTGGATTTACCCAAGCAAATTGTTAACACGTTGCGCGGGATACGGAAGTATTCCACTGTGCGCGCCAGGGCAAAGGAATTGGGAGGAATAATGCAAACATCGCTGGACACATCTACAAAGCTTTTGTCAGAAAAGTCTTTGGGATCAACGGTGGCAGAATGAATATTGGTGAACACTTTAAATTCGGTGGAACAGCGCACATCGTAGCCATAACTGGAGGTGCCGTAGGAAATAATCCGATTACCGTCACCGCCAGTGCGAATCTGACCGGGCTCAAATGGCTCGATCATGCCCTGTTCTTCCGCCATTCTGCGAATCCAACGATCTGATTTGATGGACATTGTGTCTATTACTCCCCTAAAACTGAAGCGCGAATCATACCCGTTTTTCCACCTTCAGGTGAAGTGGTCAATCGTTGTGGATACTGATTTTAGGGAAAGCGCCACTGCCCTGGGACGCCATTCGTGCCAACTGCCCTGCGGCCATACGAGCAATGCCACGATAAATGGCAGCGATTTCGCCTTCTGGATCCGCTACTACCGTAGGTTTTCCGCCATCGGCTTGCTCCCGAATAGAAAGGCTTAAGGGTAGACTGCCCAATACAGAAACCCCATATTCCTTAGCGATACGATCACCCCCACCCTCACCAAAGATATGCTCTTCATGACCGCACTTAGAGCAAATGTGGGTAGCCATATTCTCTACTACCCCGAGCACAGGCACGTTAACTTTCTTGAACATTTCTACGCCCTTCCTGGCATCCAACAGGGCAATATCCTGAGGAGTGGTGACCACTACAGCCCCGGTTACCGGCACTTGTTGAGAAAGGGTTAGCTGAATATCACCGGTCCCCGGAGGCATATCCACCACCAGATAATCCAGATCATTCCATAGGGTTTGCTTCAATAGCTGCTGCAATGCTCCGCTGGCCATAGGGCCACGCCATACCATTGGGGTTTCATCCGTGGTCAAATACCCCATGGAAATAGACTGAACACCTAAGGTATCAATAGGCACAAAGTATTGCTGCTGATGCACCTCTGGCCGAGTGCCTGTGGGCACGCCCAACATCAATGACTGACTGGGGCCGTAGATATCCGCATCCAAAATACCCACCCGGGCGCCATCGGCCGCCAGTGCCAAGGCCAGGTTAACCGCAGTGGTCGATTTACCCACTCCACCCTTACCGGAGGCAACCGCCACCAGATTCTTCACTTTTCCAGCACCCTCAAATGGCTTGCTGGAAGCGGGCTTCACTTCCCAGCTCAATTTTAGCTCTAAGCTGTTGAATCCCAACGATGAAAATAACTTGGCTAATTCATCTTGTAACGGCTCTTGAAGACCTTCAATTGGGTAGCCAAAACACAGGCCCACCGTGAGGCTATCCCCGCTCACCGATACCTCTTTGATTTCAACCACATCGGATAAATTCTGCAGAGAAACAGGATCTGCGCTTTTGGCCAAAATCTGGTTAATTTGGTCGTGCAATTGGACACTCATCGACTTCACTCCTGGAATCCAAACCTTATAAAGGCTATAGTTAGCCGCTTTCTTTTTAGCGCCTAAACAACTGTATTTTCTTAACAAACGCTTCGAGCCATGACTGAAACAGATCAGACTGCAAAACGCAACATTCTCGTTACCAGCGCCTTACCCTATGCGAATGGTCCCATTCACCTTGGGCACATGCTGGAGTACATCCAAACCGACATCTGGGTGCGTTTTCA
>JBFKSL010000714.1:0-1982 GCA_041626995.1 Ketobacter sp.
AATCATGTGGTGCAAGTGCTCAATTCAGCAAAGGGTGAAACGGCAGAAGCGATGGCGGCTGAGCAGGATGCCAAGGAAGCCTTGAAATGGATGTCCCACGGGGACTACCTGTTGCCCACTGTTATAACGCTGTTTACCCGTGGGGATTCCCTCGCTGATCTGCAAAAGAGGACCAATGAAGTCAACGCGTTGTTACTGGCTAATGGTTTGCATCCTATTCGCGAGAAAGATGAACTGTTGCCACTGGATACCTATATTCGCCAGTTACCAATGAACTATGAACCGAAAAGGGAGAAGGTCAACAAAAAGAGTCGTCTGGTGTTCTCCAGTGATCTGGCCAAGTTATTACCGTTCTACGGTCGCAGTCGGGGAACCGGGCATCCGGGGCTGGTTTTCTTTAATCGAGGCGGTGAGCCTTTGACCTTCGATCCGCTGAACAAACTGGACCGGGCTAAGAATGCCTTTGGGTTGGTTCTGGGGCCTCCTGGTTCTGGTAAGTCGGCATTAATGGTGTACATCCTGTTACAGGTCGCAGCGATATACGGCGCGCGAATTTACATTATTGAAAAGGGCGGGTCGTTCAAACTGCTGGGTGATTATTGTCGATATTTCGGGCTGAGCGTTAATCAGGTAACGCTGCACCCCAAGGAAGACGTTAGCCTACCACCCTTTGCTGACGCCTATGAAATGCTCAAAAGAGAACGGGCACAGCAAGCTTCGTTTGATGAAGAGCCATCAGCTTACGAAGAGGCATCATTAGAGGCCTCGGATAGCAGTGATGATGACGAAGAACGGGATCTGCTGGGTGAAATGGAATTGAAGGCCCGCATTATGATTACCGGCGGTGACAGCAAAGAAGAGGCCGTGATGACGCGGGCGGATCGCCTAACTATTCGTAGAGCGATCATCCTAGCTGCGGAGGAAAAGCAAGCGGCTGGCAGTCGAGAAATCGTATTAACCGAGGATGTGGTTAATGCGTTGAACAAGTTGGCGGCAGATGAGTCCAGTACGCCGAAACGCCAAGAGCGTGCCAGAGACATGGCCGATGCTATGGCGTTGTATTGTTCCGGTACTGCCGGGCACTTCTTTAACCGTGTGGGCAAGGCCTGGCCTGAGGCCGATGTCACCATCATGGAAATGGGACTACTCGCTAATGAAGGCTATGAAGACCAGCTGGCCTTAGGGTTTATGGGGTTGATGAATCAGATCAACGGTGTCGTGGAGCGTGAGCAATATGATCATCGCCCGACCTTCGTGCTAGGTGATGAAGCGCACTTGATTACGACGAACCCCTTGTTAGCCATTTTCCTGGTTAAGATCGTGAAAATGTGGCGCAAGTTGGGCGCCTGGTTATGGTTGGCTACCCAGAATCTGGAAGACTTTCCCGACGCTGCCAAAAAACTACTCAGTATGTTCGAGTGGTGGATAGCGATGGTTTGTCCCAAGGAAGAGATTGAACAAATCTCACGCTTTAAAGACCTGACCGAGGAGCAAAAGGGTATGCTTCGTGCGGCAAGAAAAGAGCCTGGCAATTATACTGAGGGCGTCGTGCTATCGGATAAGCTGCAATGCTTGTTCCGAAACGTGCCGCCCCCGCTAGCCTTGGCACTAGCCATGACTGAAAAGCACGAGAAGCAGCAACGTGCTGAAATTATGAAGTCTCAGCATTGCTCCGAGTTGGAAGCGGTGTTTACTGTTGCTGATGGTTTGGGGTCGACGAAGTAGGGGAGACATTTACAGCTCCCTATAGATTTTTGGGCCAACGAGAAAATTAGCACACCCTCAAAAAGGAGGGTGTGCTCTCAAGTTTATCCGGCTTCGACACCTTGCTTGCTATGACGATGTACCCAGTGGTACAGCACGGGCAATACAAAAAGTGTTAGCAACGTCGACGAAATAATGCCCCCAATCACAACAGTTGCCAGAGGTCGCTGCACTTCAGCGCCAGTTCCCGTATTGAGTGCCATGGGTACGAAACCGAG
>JBFKSL010000715.1:0-1979 GCA_041626995.1 Ketobacter sp.
AGTAACATTTGGATTTGATGTTGACGCCGTAGCTACCTTGGACGTGGATGTTCAATTTGTCAACATGACAATATTTACTTCTCATGGAGCAAGAATACTAGTAACCGGAGACTTCTCAGCCTCATTTTCTACAAATGATATTGATGTGGATCTAAGCAGCTTTTCTGTAGATCCTGCGGCTTATTATATTGAAGGTGATAAATCCATTCTTGAATGGAATTACGATACGTTCGATGTTGGGCAAATCGAGAATTTGATTTTTGATTTGCAGCTACGAAATTTAGTACCAGGTGAAACTCGATTGGTCATTCATGACTTAGAGCTTACCTATGACGATGTGAATGGTAATCCTGTTTCAACCGCTCTGGGTTCGCGTTCCGTTATGGTGGCGGAAACAGTACTTACACTGTCAACATCTACAGACAAAATTCAGTATAAGCCTAATGAAACTGTAGTTATTACCTCTCAATTGACAAACCTGGATGACATCTCTGCACAGGGTTCTGTAAACCTCTCTATTATAGATCAGCAGGGTAGCCTGGTTGAATCGTTGGGTACCTTTAATGAATCGCTTGATCAGCAGGAATCCCGATTGTTGACGGGGCTGGATTTTAATGTCGGCAATATAATTGTTGGTGATTATCGCGTAAAGGCAGAACTGTTTAATGCGGCAGGCAATTCGGTTGCTTCAGCAGAAGCGCCTTTTAGCGTGGTTACTGAAACCGGTAGTGACTTGTCCTTAGCATCACAAGTGAATTCAGATAAGCCTGTCTATAATGCATGGGATTCTGTGGCACTCGTGGCGAGATTACAGAATACGGCCAGTAATGCCATCGTGGGGGTAACGCAGAGTCAGCTTATTGTTACCGCTCCTGACGGAAGCGTTGTGTTGAGCGCTACAAGAGATCTATCCAGCGTTGCTCCTAATGGCGTGCAGGATTTCAACTTCTATCTAAGTTTGAGCGATGCACTTGCCGGTACCTATCAGGTTCAATGGGTTACCTATGATGCGGTGACTCAAGAAATGTTGGTTCAAAGTGGAACCAGTTTTCTCGTAGAAAAAGAAGTTGGGCAGTCAATAGTCGGCAGCGTGTCCGTTGAAAACGCTCAAATCTATCATACCGGCTGGAATAGTTGTCACTTCAGACTGGATAACCGTAGTCAAAGTGCAACAGGCAATGTTGAATACGCATATAGCTTGATTCATTTTGATAGTGAGCAAACTGTTAACCGAACTGAGTTGCAACTGAATTTGCAGGGCGGTGAGTTTAATGAGTGGGATAGTGGAATAGATGCCAATAGCTTGCTTTATGGTGGCTATGGCTGCGTTCTGGAAGGAAAGTTTGATAACCAGTGGCAAGTTATTTCCAGTGCCGGTTTTAATGTGTTGCCACCGAAAGTTGATACCAGTTTGAGTTTGGGTAGCAAAGGTCGCTTGCTGGTTCTTGCGGATGAGCCCAGAGAATGCTCTGCTTTGGAAGACATTCAAATTGAAATGGATTTTGAGGAATCAATTTCAGGCGCAACTCGCATTGAGGTGCTTCTATACAACCAGGCGGGAACCTTGTTAGATACACAAGTTGTTTCTCAGTTCGATTTGAATATTAATTCCAGCATTTCAAATTCAGAAGCAGATTTGATGGTTAACGCTTCCTCTTCCGGACTGATAAAGGCGACTATCCAAGCACCCGGTGCTGCACTAGGTGAACGATATCGCGTAAAAGTAAAAGTGACCAAAAGCTATTTCTTTACAACGACCAAGGAATGGAGTTTCGATACGACATGTGATCGTCCGTTTACCGTCGGAGAGTTGTACGAGGATGTCAGACTTCTGGCCTATCATCCTTGGTTAGGCCAGGACAATATAAAATCTGCAGATCCCTTTGGCCCGCTTGATGGCGCATCTGTTGAAGATCAACAAGCCTACCTTGAAGCACTACTTCAGTCAGAGGGATGGGAATACACTTTGGTGCATGATG
>JBFKSL010000716.1:0-1978 GCA_041626995.1 Ketobacter sp.
GTCTTGGACACAGGTGTAAGGTGGCATAAAAATACGGATTAACTCCTCAGATTGACACTTTGGTTTTAATCCAGTGATCAATCAGGCATAGGCATCAACCACGCCCTTAAGTCTTAGCTGTGCGCCGGGATTACTTGACTGACTTGGGAGGAAACGAAATGAAGGTAAGTGAAATAGCCAGGTACCTGGGCGTTACGGCAGATACTGTGCGATTTTATACCCGGATTAATGTGTTGAATCCCCAAAAAAGTCAAGTTAACGGCTACCGGGAGTACAGTGAAGCAGATGTACACCGGTTGCGCTTTGTGCTGAGTGCCAGGCAACTGGGGTTCTCCGTGGACGATATTCAGCAAATTCTTTCCCATTCAGATAAGAAAAAATCGCCTTGTCCAACAGTCAGGCGATTGATTGAAAAGCGGCTGCATGAAACGGAGCAACGGTTTGAGGAAATGGTTAGGTTGAGGGATCGAATGCGTGAAGCGGTCAGGGAGTGGAGCGCGTTACCGGACCGAGAGCCTGATGGAAACATGGTTTGTCATCTTATAGAAAACTTTACTGCAAACTTCAGCGAGGATTCGTCGTCATGAGTGAGTCACTTCAAAAACACGATATTCAAAAATCCAAATGTTGTTGCTCTGCCTCATCGAGTCGTGCTGAGAGTTCAACATCTGTATCACTCACTGAGACAGAGAAGAGCAATGACACACAGGAGCTACTCGTAAGAGGTGCAAGTTGCGGTTCTTGTAAGAATAAAATTGAAGAAGCGCTGCGACTCGTTGCAGGGGTAGAAGAAGTCAGTATGAACCTGCAAACAGGTATCGTCTTTGTGAAGGGTGCTGTCGATAATCGAAAGTTAATCACAGAAATTGAAAGGATAGGTTATGAAGTGCTGGCCAAACCTCTATGACAGAGAAGAGGATCGTTTAATTTATTCTCTACACAAAGATGAAAATTACCACAGGCTCTGGAGATTCGATGATGAGCGATAAAATCCATACACAGAATGTTGAAAAAAAATCACACGGGGATAACGCTCAGTCAGAAGAGCGTTCACCAAGTGATATGTCTGACAATACCAATGCGATGCTCACTAAGCTACCGAGAAAAATTTATATCATTGTGCCGGGTATGGGAAGTGACCATTGCGCGGGGCTGGTGAAGACCTCGCTTAAGCGGCTTGACGGCGTTGAAGAAATCCAAACAAATATCGCGACGCATCGTGTTGAAGTAGTTTTTGATCAGGCCAGGCTCACCGATCAAAACATAAAAAAGGCGGTGGAGAAGGCCGGTTACGACGTAGATTCAATGCAGGCGGCTGATGAAGCAGACATGTTTCTTACCGTGCCAGGTATGGGGAGTGATCACTGTGCTGGTCTTGTGACTACTTCTATTCAGCGTCTCGCTGGAATTAGTAATGTGATAACCAATATCGCCATTCATCGCGTTACGGTGACTTATCAGCCGAGTGTGGTGAGTGCTGAGACAATTAAACAAGCGGTCGAGAAAGCGGGGTATGAAGTAGCAGGAGTTCAAACTCGAACAGGCGACTCCGACCAGGAGATCAACGCCGAAGAACGCTATTTGAAACAGGCGTGGCGACGCTTATGGTTTGCTGCGGTTCCTACCACCTTAATCATGTTGCTGATGATCCCGGAGATGTTTTGGCACCCCATCCCCGGCTATCTGCTTATTGTAGCAATACTCGGTTTTCCGGTTATTTTTTTTCAAGGAGGCATGGCGACACACCGGTCGGCCTGGCGTTCGTTGACAAACCGTACAGCCAATATGGATGTGCTGATTTCGCTGGGCAGCCTGCCTCCATATCTGATTGGACTGATTGGCTTTATCTATCCCATGACGTCATTTATCGAAATGGCGGCCACCATTATGACCTTTCATATGCTAGGAAAATACTTGGAAACACGAGCTAAAGGGCGTGCCTCTCAAGCCATCAAGCGCCTACTGACTTTAGGTGCTA
>JBFKSL010000717.1:0-1970 GCA_041626995.1 Ketobacter sp.
CATACACATCCTGTAACGCTAACGTTTTCACATTGTCAGTCAGCTTGCGAATACGGCTGGCCAAATTCTTTAACAACACCAAGCCGATCTCAGGCTTGTTGTGAATCATCTTGCTGAAATCTTCTTTATACAAAATAGAAAAGGTAGATTTATCGGTAGTAATCACCGATGCAGATCGTTTTTCGTCATCCAGTAAAGACAGTTCACCGAAATATTCCGCAGGCCCCATAGAGTTGAGCACAAACTCACGGCCATTCTCATCGCTTACATACACCTTCACCTTGCCACTGGTGCAAATATACATGGCATTGGCTTGGTCGCCTTCATTAATAATCACGGTGTTTTTAGGGTATGTGCGGCTAATGCAAAGTTCTTGTAGTGCGGCTAGTTCAGTTTCTGGTAAGCCTTCAAAAATCGATATGTGGCTAAGATCTGTCATTCAGAGCACCTTGTAGGCGGTTTTTTAATCAGTTTTTATGCTGTAAAGTCTGCGAGCAGTTTTTTCTTCTAGTTCAACATTGTAGTGCCTTCCTTAGGCTAAAGAAAGCCCACTAGGTAACTGTTAGACTTGGGCTTATTACCATTTTTTAAAAGGACAGCCATGAAATTCATCTCCTTCAACACCAACGGCATTCGCGCTCGCTTGCACCAAATTGAGGCTTTATTGAGCAATCACAATCCTGATGTGATTGGAATACAGGAAACCAAGGTGGATGACGGCCAATTTCCTCAGCAAGCTCTAGAGGAAATGGGTCTACATGTGGAGCGCTTTGGCCAGAAAAGCCACTACGGCGTAGCGTTGCTCTCAAAACAGCCGCCTTTGCGGGTGCAGAAGGGCTTTGCCCACGATGATGACGAAGCGCAGAAGCGCTTGATCTTGGCTGATTATTCTCTGAGCAATTCGGAAACCGTTACTGTGATCAATGGTTATTTCCCTCAGGGAGAAAGTCGTGATCATCCGCAAAAATTTCCCAATAAAGAAAAGTTTTACGCCGATTTATTGGTCTTGTTGCAGCAAGAATTTCAACCGCAGCAAAATATTATTGTAATGGGCGACATGAATGTGGCGCCGGTGGATGAGGATATTGGCATCGGCCCTGACAATATGAAGCGTTGGTTGCGTACTGGAAAATGCTGCTTTTTACCGGAAGAAAGGGAGTGGCTGCAACGTATTAAAGACTGGGGGCTAACGGATACCTTTCGAGCGCAAAACTCCAAAGTGAATGACCGCTTTTCGTGGTTTGACTATCGCAGCAAAGGTTTTGAGCGAGATCCCAAACGTGGGTTGCGCATTGATTTGATTTTAGCCAGTGAGCCCATGCAAGCTAAGTTACAACAAGTAGGAATCGATTACGATATTCGAGCCATGGAAAAGCCAAGTGATCATTGCCCCATATGGGCGGAGTTTGTTGATTAAACTCCGGTGAATCAAATCAACGTTTCCACGCTTAAAGGTTTTGTACTGACGCGGCAATGGCGCGAGCAGGAGGATGGTTATCGTCTGATTTATTGGTTGCATACTTCCGCTGGGCCACGACAAATGATTATTGAAGGGCAAGAGGCGGTTTGCTTCTTCCATTCATCACAGCAGGAAGAGGTAAAAAGTCGCCTGCAGAGTAAGAATGGTTGGCAAATTAAACCGCTACAGTTGAAATCCTTTTTCAATCAACCGGTGTATGGCCTGTATTTTAAAAGCCATAAATTGCTGCAACATTGTCGAGAACTTTGGCCTCAGCAAGGGCTGCCACTTTGGGAAGCGGATATCCGAGTGGTGGATCGCTACCTTAGTGAGCGCTTTATTACCGGCGATGTGGAAGTACAGCTAAACGCGGATGCTTCCCGTATCAGCCTTATGAATGCGCCTATGCGGCAAACCCAGCGGCAACCGATTAATCTGTTTTGTGTTTCGTTGGACATTGAAACTGCCATGGATGGATCGCAATTGTATTCCATTGCGGTGCATGGTGTGA
>JBFKSL010000718.1:0-1970 GCA_041626995.1 Ketobacter sp.
AACACCGATAAGCGGGTTTCGGACTTTTTACTTACCACGCCATCGTGATATATCACAAACCACTCACCCAGACCTTTACCGATAACCGGTGCCTCGTGACCAAACTGTTTTACAAAGGATCGATATTCTTGCTTGCGGCCCTGTCGCTTTGCCAGATAAAGCAAACTGGTTTGCAGCGCCTCTGGAATGTGCTCTCCTCGCGCTTGAAGAATATTGTAGGCTCGCTCATAACTAATATAGGCATCGTCATATTCTCTTTGTAACTCAAAGATCATACCGGCAATAAAACGCGCACTGGCCATCTGTCCGCTTTCCGTTTCACCATCAGATTCCTGCTTCATGGTGATGTTGGCTTGCAGCATTTCCACCCGCGCGCCATCCATATCGCCATCCATTAAATAACCTAGCGCCAGCATCACATGCACTAGCACTTTATCACTGGGTGAACCCGTGTAACTGCGCAGGGTTTCATTGGTGGTGAGGGCAGCAAAGTTCTCGGTAAGACTCACTGCCTGTAAGGAGGACATAATGTCTTTGGCTTGCGCCAAATCTTCGCGGCTACCAGTTAGATCTCCAGTGTAAAGTTTTAACAAGCCACGATTTAACAGATATTGAGCTTTGTCCCGACTCGGGGGGTCAATTTTTTCCAGCTGTGCCAGGGTGTGCTCAGGGCCAAGAGTGGAAAGCGAGGAAGCGAGCTGATTCACTTGCCAAGCCGTGCATCCCTGTAGCAGCAAACAGACGCTGCACAAAAACAGTGCCAGCGCCTTGCGTATCGACATCATATGAATGCAGTGAATCAATAACGAATTTTTGCGTTCTTAACCAGCTTTTTGATTTTCTTTTGCCCCAACCATACTTTACGGTTGTCGGCCATGCTGATTAAGGTGAGGTCCACTTGGTAATAGCGTACCTGTTCTTTGCCATCCACATCCATAATGGTGTTGATTTGCCCTTTCAACATAAAGTCAGCGCCCTGCTCCTGACCGGCAGCTTTACGGGTATCTTCACGGGCATTCAGATCCTGATCAATGCGCTCATCCCGAATTTCCCCGCGCTCATCACGGGAGGCCACAAAGTCTACCCGACCTGAGTTCACCAGTGCGCGCTCCATATCCGCCACAAAGGTTTTTACGTTTATGTGTTCATGGCTTAGGTTACGTACTGTGCCAACAATCACCGCCGGGCGCTTACCGGTGCGTCCACTGTAGTCGGTGATCCAGGGTCGTGATAACGCATCCTGAATCATTTCCTCGGCCACCAGGCGGGAATCAGTATCGTTCCAGGCACCACTCAAATCGATAGTAGTATCTGACGAGACTCGCTCCACGGAAGTGCTACAGGCGCCTACCAGGAACAACGACAAAACCATCATGAGTATTTTCATATTGAATTTCCTTACCCTTTATCCGAAGTATTATTTATCTGACATGAAGCGTTGGAAGTTGGCACTGGCGTTTTTGGAATAGTATTCCTTAAACCCCTGTGAAAGCTTTTCTGCGGTGGAGATGGCTTCGTCCAAAGCTTTCATATCCATTTCCGCGAAAGAGTAGATATTACCGCTGCTCTTATCACGCCAGTGTCCTTTGATTTTGGCACCATTGAGCAAAGTTTGGGTGGTAGTGGTAATTTGTTGCTCAATGCTGGCACTGGCATTATCACCACTGCTGGCAGCGTAGTCACTTAATGTGCTATCCACATAGGTACCCACAATACGGGCCAATTCTGCTCGGGCTCGGCTATCAGCGGTGGCCGTTTGTAATGATTCGTCGTTGAGTGGGGGCGCAAAAGCAACGCCGTAAATAAAGCGACCATCGTCGTTATCCACAGCCTGGGTACCTTCGTTAACCCAATCAGGGGCGCCGCGGATACCCAAATCACTTTCTATTGTGGGCGAGCTGCTGCTACAGGCAACCAAGCCCGATAAGATAATGGCAAAACAGATGAATGTTACTCTTCCTTTCATTGGG
>JBFKSL010000719.1:0-1934 GCA_041626995.1 Ketobacter sp.
ATACTTTCACTTTGTGATGGCGCAGTAGAGCCCAAGCTTCTTCCAGATCTGTGCCATATTCAACAGACACCACATCGCGCGACATAATATCGCTGCAACGTATCTCACCAAATTTTCGTATATAAGCATTGTGTTGCGCGCTGCTGTACAACCTGGCCAAATCGTTTTCTGTAACATTTAAATAGGCATTAAAATTTTTCAGCGCCGATTTCAAATCCACGCTACTGATACCCATCCTTGCTAACGGGCTAGGGTCTTCATGTTGGTGTTTAGTATCTGCCTTACGCACCGGGCGCACGGGATATTCTTTCTTTAGTATCCATTTATGAGCCACCATAGCGATCAACAACATAGTCAGCACATTAATCAACACTGGAAACACCACATATTCAAACCCCACTGGGGCCTGATCATGGGCAATCACCGGCACCAACGCCGCCGCACCACCCGGAGGATGCAGACAATTCAACAGATACATAGCAAACAAACTCAAGCTAACCGTAAGTGCCGCTGCTATAAAAAAGTTATCCGCGATCATGGCACACAGCACCCCAACCGCAGCGGGCACCACATGCCCCATGACAAATGGATAAGGCTGCGCCAATGGGCTGTTTGGAATGACAAACAGCAACATAGCTGACGCCCCCATGGATGCCACCAGCACCAAATGCTGATGTGGGTGCACCATATGCTGGCCAACCTGGCTCACTATTAATATGGCAGCGAAGGTGACCAGCACGGTTAATACCTTTTCCCGCAAGGTGGTGGTACTGGGCCAGTGAGAAAAAAGGGCACGAATGTAATCGGACATAGATCTTTCCTGGATTTGTTATAGCGATTCTGTCCCGGTGATCTTTTAAAAATAGGCTACTCCATCGGGATAAAAAAGCCCTTAAGACAATATAACCCTAATTTTTATAGGAGAATACAGGCTTTTTATGCACCATATTTGCAATAGCATTGCAAAATAGATAGCATAGAAACTGTTTAACAAACCCACCTGTAGAATGAAGTATTTATGGATACCCGATATAACAACGATCAAAAGGCATTACGTCAGGAGCTGCGGGACTATTTTAGCTCTGTTATGACTCCGGAAAAGGTATCCGCCTGTATTGGTAAAGAAGGCGGCCCAGTATTTCGTGGCATTATTGAGCAATTCGGCAAAGACGGCATGCTCACCCTGGGCTGGCCCGAGCAGTATGGTGGCAAAAACTACACCGCTATTGAGCAGTTAATTCTGTTTGAAGAAGCCTGGAAAACCCACGCCCCCTTCCCCTTAATCACTCTAAACTCTGTAGCCCCATCCTTGATGGCATTCGGTACAGAAGAGCAAAAAGAATTTTTCCTTCCTCAGATTTCCGCCGGCAAATGCATTTTTGCCATTGGCTATTCTGAGCCAGGATCTGGAACAGACTTAGCCTCACTAAAAACCAAGGCTGAATTTGATGGGGAAAACTGGGTCATCAATGGTACCAAAGTTTGGACCAGCGCCGGTCACGATTGCGAATACATTTGGCTGGCTGCACGCACTGATTTTGATTGCAAACGGCCATCTGACGGCATCACCCTATTTATAGTGGATGCCAAAGACCCTGGCTATAGCCACGCCCCTATTCACACCCGAAGGGACCGTACCATTAGCGCAGGGCATGATCCACTCGTTAGATACAAAACGTCGAGCGGCATTCGGATGCACGCGTACCAACTGAGGATTTGTCTCGGGTATTGCGGCGGATCTGATGTCGTGATCTGTTCGCGCCCGGGATATCCGGTTGTGATGGCGTTGCCGTTGAACGGAGCTGGAATCCAACTGAACTTCCTGCCGCGCTTCGCCAGTGACTCCACGACAATCGGCCATGGTACTTCCATCCTGCTGCTATCCGGGTGCATTCGTGAAGCCGTATCGGCATTCGACCACCAGGTGCGGGAGG
>JBFKSL010000720.1:0-1933 GCA_041626995.1 Ketobacter sp.
CCATTTGAATTAAGCGGCGACAATGAAATAATGGAAGCTTTAGACATGCTTCTGCGTACCTTTGTATCACAACGCCGAATGAAAATTGGCGACGGAGAATACAAGCCCTGTTACCGGGTTGTTAAGTGATTTCCCATGCAGTCCACAATTGATACCAAAGAGCAGGAACGCTTCAATCAACTTGCCAAAACATGGTGGGATACCAGCGGGCCTATGTGGCCTCTTCACCTGTTAAACAACTTTCGCACGCAGAAAATACTCCAAGTACTTGCAGAAAAAAGCGTCCTGACTTCATCAAACACAAAGCCATTACAGGGTTTGACCGCTCTGGATATCGGCTGTGGCGGCGGCGTTCTATCTGAAACGATTTGCAAGCTAGGAGCAAAAGTGACGGCTATTGATATTGCAGAGAACAACATTCTCATTGCTAAGCAGCACGCGAAAGATAATGGCCTGGAAATAGATTATCGGCACTGCGAAGCAAGCCAACTGCAACAACAGTTTGACCTGGTTTTTAACATGGAAGTGGTTGAACACGTTGCCAATCTAAACCAATTTATGCAGCAATGCGGCGAGCTGCTTAAGCCGGGCGGCATCACATTTGTCGCCACCATTAACCGAACTCTGAAAAGCTACCTTTTTGCAATCTTAGGCGCTGAGTACATTCTGCGCTTGCTGCCAAAAGGCACTCACCAATGGAGCAAATTTGTTACTCCAACTGAATTAAACGGCCTGCTCCAGCACTCTAATTGTGATACTTTTTGGTCCGCTGGCGTTTCACTTAATCCATTTACCAAAAAATTCTCCCAAACACCGTCGCAATCGGTAAACTATATGCTCGCTGCTCAAAAGAGGAATTGATCACCGTGCTAAGTCAGCCTAAATATCCTGTTCGAACCGGTAACGTAAACTGCAACGGCGTGTCTATCCATTACCAGGATGAAGGTTCTGAATCTGATCCACCCATACTTTTAATAATGGGCTTGGGTGCGCAGCTTACCCAGTGGCCACAATCCATGGTTAACGCGTTAATTGATGAAGGTTTTCGCGTTATTCGAATCGATAATCGTGATGTGGGGCTTTCCTCTCCCTCCAACAGCAAAATTCGATTCGACCTTACCCGTGACAGTTTAAAAGCACGCTTGGGCATTCCCATTAAAAACAATTACACGTTATTCTCCATGGTAGAGGATACCGCTGCCGTAGTTGACGCCTTAAAGCTTGGGAAAGTTCATGTGGTAGGTGCCTCCATGGGCGGCATGATCGCTCAATTATTTTCAGCCCTATACCCTCATCGCACGGAAAGTTTAACCTCCATCATGTCCACCACTAATGATCTAAACCTCCCTCTCCCTCGCGTAGATATATTGATGAACCTGGTGGGATACGGCATTGAAAAAGGGCATGAAAAAGAAGTAGCTGTTCGCCGTTCGTTAAAATTTTGGAAGAAGATTTCCAGCCCCGCTTACCCTACGCCAGAAAGTGACATGCAAGAAAGGATTTCTTTGGATTTTGATCGTTCTTACACACCAGCGGGTACATTACGTCAAACCCATGCCATATTGGCAACCGGTGGGTTTAAGCATTTACTCTATCGAATCAAATGCCCCACTCAGGTAATTCATGGAGACAAAGATCCATTGGTTCACATGAAAGGAGGAATTGCCACATACAAAGCAATCCCTGATTCAAAATTAGAGATAATTCGCGGAATGGGTCACGATTTTCCCATTCAATTAGTACCAAAACTGGTAGAGCTCATTGCCTATAACGCACTAACAGCCAAGCATGCTTAATAACAATTACTGAATGGTATCTTGATAACCGTGCCAAGTGGCATAACCGATCACAGGCATTACAACAATTAAGCCGAGAAAAGCGGTAGCAAAGCCAAAAATGGTAAGCGCTAAAATGATGAAGGCCCATAGGGCGG
>JBFKSL010000721.1:0-1929 GCA_041626995.1 Ketobacter sp.
CTGCGCCTCTCCCCATCCCTCAGGCCCCAAGTCCATGACCAGAGAACAGAGAACCCTCTAGAATCAGTAGCTTATTATCGGACTAATCAAAAGGTTTGTTTAGTGAATTGGTTGGGCGAAAGGAAACAGGTTCAGACTAACCAAAAAAAGATCATCATCTTTTTGATGATGTCATCAACCATTATTGACACGCATAAGCTATCAGCATTATGATCCATGATAAATTTGAGCAGCACTTTATACGTCAAGTGGTATTACCAATGTAGATGGCGGTGATTTGACGTAAATGCAACCAAATGGTGGCCAGCCTTATCCCTTCAGAAGACTAGGGTAAAGCCCAGACCATCAGCGGATAAATAGGTAGCAATTGTTTTGAACAGCGGTCCTCAACCTAAGTTAGAAGACATCAGCCAAGCGCAGCAAGAAAGGCTATTCCATATAGATTTCAAGCTACGCTTTTTGGGCGCAGTCAACAGAAATGACCTGGTCAGCCGGTTCGGCATAAAAGCCGCCGCCGCGACTCGGGATATTTCTCTATACAAAGAACTGGCACCTAAAAACCTAATCTACGACACAAAAGCTAAGACCTATATAGAAGCCGATCAATTCAAGCCCCTGTTTGAATATCAAGGGAGCCAAGCATTATCCGCATTGTGCTACGGCCTGGGCGATGACCATGTATCTGGCAGCATGTCTTTGGTCACCGCAGAGTCGCCAACTCAGCTTAACTTTCCAAACTTGGATGTACTGGCAGAGATCACCAAAGCCATTCACCAGAAAAAGGCGCTTAAGATAGATTACCGGTCACTTTCCAGTGGTTTGAGCCAACGAGAAATCGTGCCCTTTGCTTTGGTGGATAACGGCCTTCTCTGGCATGTAAGGGCCTTCGATCGTAAGAGAGAAAGATTCACCGACTTTGTCATCAACCGCATAGCAAAACCGAAATTGCTCAAAACGGCAATTACGAAGACTGAAACAAAAGAGGGCGATATTCAGTGGAACCGTATTGTTGAGATGCACATTGTTCCGCACCCTAACCTGGAACACCCAGAAACCATCGAGACTGAATACGGAATGGTAAATGGAGTGCTCAAGATACAAGTGCGAGCGGCGGTTGCAGGTTACGTGCTAAGGCATTGGAATATCGATTGTTCACTAGAACATGAGTTGCTTGGACCTGAATATCACCTATGGCTAAAAAACACACAAACTTTGTATGGTGTGGAAAACTTAAGTATTGCGCCAGGCCATAAGAATATAGAGTAGTAACTACAAGATGAAACTATTTACGAAAGTTACGGGAGCAGACATGAAAGAGCTAACAGATCAACTCACTCAGTTTCGCGACGCTCGAGACTGGGAACAATTCCACAACCCTAAAGATTTAGCTCTCGCCCTCAGCATTGAAGCCAGTGAGCTTCTCGAAGCTTTTCTTTGGAAGTCTCCCGAAGAGGCCGACATTGAGAAAGTCAAAGAAGAGCTAGCCGACGTATTTGCCTACTCTCTATTGCTTGCAGACAAACTTAAATTAGACATCAACCAAATTGTGCTCGATAAAATCAAAAAAAACGAAGAAAAATACCCTGTGGATAAAGCCAAAGGTAAAGCGACCAAGTACAGTGACTTATGAGCAATAAACATCGTGTTGAAGTCAACCAACACCCCTTTAAACCAGAATCGCTAACAGATATAGCCAGCCATCGTTTAGCAGGTAATCAATGGCCGTTGGTCTATGTATTAAGCAACGATAAAAGCAAATCAGCATATGTTGGTGAAACCACTGATGCACTGAATCGCATGAGCACACACCTTAAGCATAAGGATAAAAGCAAGCTCACAACACTCCACCTAGTAAGCAGCGAAAGTTTCAATAAATCGGCCACCTTAGATATCGAATCAAACCTAATTAAGTACATGGCCGCCGACGGC
>JBFKSL010000722.1:0-1926 GCA_041626995.1 Ketobacter sp.
AACAGTTTAATGGGTGCTTTCGTAATGGTATTTGTGGTCATGGTTCTTCTATTTCGCTCATTTGTTTTTGGAATTTTAGCCATGATCCCGTTGAGTTTAACCATTGCATTCATCTATGGGTTAATCGGACTGGTTGGAAAAGATTATGACATGCCCGTAGCCGTTTTATCATCACTCACTCTAGGATTGTCCGTAGATTTCGCGATACATTTTCTTGACCGGGCCAGGGCCATTTTTGAAGAAAAAGGTAACTGGAATGAGACCTTAAGCGCGATGTTTGGTGAACCAGGCGTGGCAATATTAAGAAACGCCATTGTCATTTCCATTGGTTTCTTACCCCTATTGGCTGCGCCATTGGTACCGTATAACACTGTAGGGATTTTCCTGGCCTCTATAATGGCCACGAGCTGCATCGTTACTTTAATTTTGCTACCCGCCATTATGACTCAGGCACAGAAATTCATTTTTTCCAAACAAAGGAGTGCTTAACATGAAACCCACTTATACATTGGTCTTAGCACTTATGCTTTTTGCTAGCAGCACCTTCTCATCAGAGGTTTCAGTACAGGAAATTATTGAGAAAGCCAATCAGGTTGCCTTTTATCAGGGCGATGATGGCAGAGCAGAAACACGAATGAAGATTGTAGACGGAAGTGGCCGGGAACAAATTCGCCAATTTACCATTTTACGGAAAGACATTGAGGATGGTGCTAATCAGAAATTTTTCGTCTATTTTCAAAGACCATCGGATGTTAAACGAACTACATTTTTAGTTGAAAAAAATGTGGGAGGCGATGACAACCGTTGGTTGTACTTACCCAGCCTGGATCTAGTTAAACGCATTTCTGCAGGCGACAAGCGCACCAGCTTTGTCGGCAGTGATTTTTACTATGAGGATGTATCGGGTCGCGCCTTAACAGAAGATCATCATGAGCTAGTAGAAACAACAGACACGCACTACATTATCAACAACACTCCTAAGAACCCCAACACCGTTGAGTTTAAGAGCTTTAAAGTCTGGGTTAACAAATCCACCTTTATGCCAGAGAAAACTGAATATTATGATAGTCAAGACAAAATCTATCGTTCGATTGAATCATTAGAGCAAAAAACCATAGATGGATTTGTTACCACCACAAAAATGAAAGTGACGGATCATCGAACAGGCGGCCACACCTATAGCGAAATGCGTTTTATTAAATACAACATTGGTCTACCAGATGACGTATTTAGTGAACGATCTCTGCGTACGCCACCACAGCAATGGTTAGAAAGGCCTAAAAAATGAAAACGCTTGCATTAGCCATAATCGGCAGCCTTGCCCTGTCCTCTCACGTCTTCGCCAACAACGAAGAATGGGAGGATTGGGGTGATGACTGGGAAGAAAGCGCAGAATCAACACAACCGGTGCTGCCTATAACGGGTTTTATTGAAAGCACCACTGGTTACCGAATAAAAGACAGTAACGTAATTGCAGAGGAATGGGTATCACAAGACCTACGAGGTCGAATACAAACCTATTACCAGCACAGTGCATTCAATGCCAGCTACAAGGGTGAACTGTATTATGACGGAGTGCTGAATGAATGGCACGGTATAAACCGAGAAGCCTATATTGGACTCTCCCCCGTGCGCTCCATAGATATTCGCATTGGACGCCAACCACTAACCTGGGGTACAGGCGACCTGGTTTTCTTAAACGACTTTTTTCCAAAAGACTGGGTGGCTTTCTTTAGCGGGTATGATCAACAGTATTTGAAAGCGCCATCAGATGCGATAAAAGTCAGCTCCTATTTTGACGGCGTGAATTTGGATTTGGTATGGACACCAAAATTTGATGCAGACAACTACATCACTGGGGAGAAATTAGCTTACTACTCACCTTTTAGCTCCAGCATTGTTGCTGCGGCACCTGCATTGGAGGCA
>JBFKSL010000723.1:0-1920 GCA_041626995.1 Ketobacter sp.
CTGTTTTATTTCTCTATCTTCAGTGGTTTCTGCTGGCTTTACCTCAGGCTCCCAAAGTGTAAAAACACCCGACTCTCTAAACTTATTCAGCTCTGCCGCACGGTTGCTAGAATCACTTGCCACCCTCTTTGCGGGTATTGCAAAGCCAATTCCCTGGGAATGACTTAACACCAATGTATTGACACCAACCACAGCGCCATTTTCTTCAATTAGCGGGCCACCACTATTGCCAGGATTTATTGCAGCATCAGTCTGGACGTAAACCTTGCCTTCCACCAACTGACTACCTGAAATTATTCCTGATGTAACACTGTACTTCTGCCCAACAGGGTTTCCAATAGTGTAAACCCGTGTACCAAGCGGCATGTCTGCCTCCTCGATCAAGGGCAGAGGAATGCACCCATCTTCTTTAATGTGCAGATACGCCAAATCTTCTTCGCGGCTGAACGCTGCTACCTTGGCCTCTATTTCTCTATCGTTAACCAGTGTTATAAGGATTTTCTTAGGCAATCCATTAGCCAAATAAGCACGGCTAGACTCTTTTAATTGCTGTAACGCATTGATCGCCTGCTTTCTTTCCTCGCCGTTGCTAATACCATGCTTTAAAAGATTTTCTATCTCTAGAATGTCGCGATCAATTTGACGCATATCATCAAATTCGATTTGAACGACATGCCGATTAGTGACAATCGTACATTGCTCATCAATAAAAAAACCTGACCCTTCCCCAAAGCCTGTATCAATAAATACTGTACTATTTCGAGCTCGCTCTATGGGGTTTCGAGGATTATGAGTCTTGATAAGTTCTGCGGTAATTCCTGTTGCTTTCGGAATATCCACCTGCGACTCCACATTCTCCGCTACGGAGTTGTTTGGCTGAACAGACTTCACCACAGTTTGCTTTGTTACCGAGCTGGGCACTGACGAAACGGCTTCTTGTAGTTGGGTATTTTCAGTTACAGGTAGCTCTTCTGAAGAGCAGCCACTTAAAAATCCCCACAACAAAACAGCTACAAATACGAATTGGATTGATAGGTACTTCACTGTATCCCCTTGTTTGAAATGATCTCTCGGACTTTATCTGATCAG
This sequence comes from Ketobacter sp., assembly GCA_041626995.1. GTDB lineage: Bacteria > Pseudomonadota > Gammaproteobacteria > Pseudomonadales > Ketobacteraceae > Ketobacter. The sequence goes on from JBFKSL010000723.1 coordinate 1,090, forward strand.
ATAATTTGTTAGATAAACCGCCCCCAAATGGTCGGCATATTATAGACACATAATTCTGCGAGCCAACACAAGCCCCCTGGAGATTGGCGAGCACAGTGACCAGATAACAAAAAAGACTATTTATAACAGCGAGTTAAGAGGGCGTCATGAGTAGAAATTGCTTCTGGCACCCTATCCGGCATATTAGCCACACCGCTAAGAATTGACCAAATTGACCAGGCTGAACAACCTGAAGCCAAGTTAATCGCCTATGCGCTGAAGAAGGTTGTTGAAATTAAATGGCCCTAAACAGGGCCATTGCGTTTAGAAGTTTAAAACAACATCAGCGCCATAAGTGCGAGGATCACCATAATAGTTAATACCATAGGTGAACGCTGCCCCATCGAAACCCGGTATGCCGTTTAATCGATATTCTTCATCGGTGAGATTTTTGCCCCAAACAGAAATGTCCAAGGTGTTATCGCTACCCATATCGATGCCTAACAAGGCCACTCGTATATTAATCAATGAATAATCTTCCGCTGCCGTTAACGTGGCTTTGGGTTCATCGTAATAGAAGTACATTGAATCGGTATAAGAGTAATCGAAACGTGCACGCAGTTCCGCAAAACTTACGTCTTTAACGTATTCCAACCCCAGAGAAAGTTTATTTTCTGGTGAGTATGGCGCCACTGCGTCGTCGGCGATATCTGTTCCATTTAAGATATACTCATCAAACTCTGTATCCAAATAGCCATAGCTGAAAGAAGCGGTTAACTCATCGGTAAGCAACACTAAACCTTCCACCTCAAAACCCGACGAGGTGGCTTCACCGGCATTTTCCACAATAGA
>JBFKSL010000724.1:0-1913 GCA_041626995.1 Ketobacter sp.
GCAATATTTTACGAGCCCCGCGCAATACTTTGTACTCCAACCCAACAGGGTTATGCATCTGGTCACCATGTACAGCCAGAAAGACCTGCTCTGCGATATCTTCTGCCTCTAGATTAACCCCTAGCTTTTCTATAACCTGCGCACTTTTATCCTGCAACATCGGAGTTTTTACAAAAGGAGGTTCAATATCCATCACGTTAATACCATGGCGCTCCCACTCCACGTTTAACGATTCAGTAAAACCTTTCACCCAAAATTTAGAAGCAGAATAGCTGGCAAAGCCAGGAACACCAAAAAGCGAGGATGCTGAGGACATGTTTATCACCCGGCTATCAGAAGTTCGCTTCAAATGCGGGAAAGCGAAATAACAGCAATTCAACATACCCTTATTATTGATATCTAAAACCTGATGATGACGATGTAGCGAGATGGATTCAAAATCCCCCACCTCTAACACCCCTGCACCATTAAACAATACATCCAGACTGGCAAAGCTTTCCATTATAGCTTCAATGGCTGTATTCACCTGATCTGCGATGGTGACATCCGCCACTTGAATATCCACTCGACTCGAATCCCAACTATCCGCCATCTGCTGCAAAGGCTCGCGGTTAACATCTAACAAGCCAAGGTTCCAGCCAGCTCGATACATTTTCTCGGCCACTGCGCGGCCAATACCAGAAGCTGCACCGGTAATGATAATGGTTTTCGTCATATAATATCCTGGCTTACGCTGTTGTGTTCATTGTATCGAATCTTGTTTGGGTTACACTAGATAAGATAATTCGGATGGATTAAAAATGGAAACGTTAAAGCGAATACGGGTTTTAGTAGAAGGTCGTGTGCAGGGAGTCTATTATCGCGCCTCCACTCAACAACAGGCTGTCAGCTTAGGCGTCACTGGCTGGGTAAGAAACCTAGCAGATGGTAGCGTGGAATTTGAAGCCCAAGGCAGCAACCAACAATTGCTGCACTTACTCGATTGGGCTAAGCAAGGGCCTAGCAATGCTCAAGTTACTTCAGTAACTGAGAGCGTCATTCCACTGGTAAATGACGAACAACAATTTAACATTCATTACTAAAGCTAACCGCCATTCTTCTGCGCCCCCAATTTCCTGGATTGTCTTCAAAACGGCCTGGAATCACTTCTCCGCATTTCGAGCAACACCCATTTACCAGGTTCCATTGTTTTAGTTCGTACCAATCTCGCTGAATAAGAGCTTCACCACAACCGGGGCAAAATGTGCAATCCCCTTCCTTATCATGCACGTTGCCGGTGTAGACAAATTTAACACCCTGCTCCATAGCAATTTTTCTCGCCCGCGACAATGTGGAGCCTGGAGTAACTGGCACCTTCATCATTTTATAGTCAGGATGAAAGGCAGAAAAATGCAACGGAACGTCTGGACCAAGAACATCCACTATCCAACGACTCATATTTTCGATTTCTTGATGACTATCATTGTTATCTGGAATTAGAAGTGTGGTGATTTCAAACCAAACTTGTGTTTCTTTTTTCAAATATTCCAATGTTTCCAGCACCGGCTGTAGGTGCGCACCGGTAAGTTTCCAATAAAATTCGTCATTAAAAGATTTTAAATCGATATTGGCGGCATCCATATGCTTATAAAATGCCTCCCGCGCTTTCGGGCTGTGATAGCCAGCAGAAACCGCAACGGAATTGATGCCCTGCTCCTTACAAGCCACGGCAACATCAACGGCGTATTCCTGAAAAATAACTGGATCGTTATAAGTGTACGCCACGCTTTTACAATTAGCCTGTTTTGCAGCCTGAGCAATCATTTCAGGCGTTGCTTTATTGGCTAAAGTATCCATCTCTCTTGACTTGGAAATATCCCAATTCTGACAAAACTTGCAGGACAAATTGCAACCGGCCGTTCCGAAAGACAATA
>JBFKSL010000725.1:0-1911 GCA_041626995.1 Ketobacter sp.
GCATCCTGATAACCGGCCACCTTAAAGCCAGTTAAATTAGGCGTTGACCAAATAATGGAAATAACCTGCTCCACTTTGCGCAAATCGGCAGGGATATAAACACGATATTTGGCTTTTCCGGCCTTATGAATATGTAAAAAATCAAAGCCACCACCCGTAGTTTTCCAGGCTTCGGCAGCAGCTGATGGCGTTTCGTAACTAATCCATGTGTCCGCCTGTACCTGGCAACGACTGAAATTACCTTTCAACTTTTTAACGGCGGTTGCGACTGAGTTTTTGTACTGTTGCTCGCCAATGGTTTTTCTTCGATTGGGAGTAAAAACATCGTAATAGGCATCTTGTGCTCCCATTCCACTTTTAAGACGTGATTCCACTGCGCTGAGTGCGGGGTCGTTCTTATCGTAGGGCATTTAGACATTCCTTATTTGCCGGTTGTTATTGTGTCTATGTAGAAAATCAATTGAATCCAGAATCACTTATTACTCCGTGAAGCGAACAGTATCATAAACCGAACCCTTCGAGACATCCCAATTTTCAATTTACATAACTTATTGAAAATTATATAGCATTGTAACTACTAGACAGTAAATTGATCCACCAAAATCACCAAGCCTTTCCATAAGTCCACAATAACAGTCGTTATTACTCATGCTGGCCATTGGGGCAAGAAGGCTTTATTAGCAGCAAAGCACAATCACTTTGTCAGTGTCGCTCCCCTATGCCAATATAGAATCACATTAGGCCGACTGGAATTCAGTTATGGATGATGCAGCACAGGTACTTCTTTCCCCTCACAGCCATAGTGGCGAGCACGTTCTTCAGGCATTACACAGCAGCGAGAAGGGGTTGTCGGATGCGTGCGTGCAAGAGCGTCTGCAACAGTATGGCTACAATCGCTTACCTGAAGCGGCACCTACTCCTGCCTGGAAGCGTTTTTTACTGCAATTTCATAATGTATTGATTTATGTGTTGCTGGTCAGTGCTTTTATCAGCATAGCTCTGGGTCATTTTGTCGACAGCGGTGTGATATTCGGTGTGGTTGTCGTGAATGCCATCGTTGGTTTTATTCAGGAAGGCAAAGCCGAGGCCGCGTTACGTGCCATTATGTCCATGGCAAAAACCCACTGTATGGTGGTGCGTAACGGTGCGTTGGAAAGCGTGGATAGTGTGCAGCTGGTTCCGGGTGATGTGATTATGCTGCAAGCTGGCGACCGCGTGCCCGCAGATTTACGCTTATTTTACTGCAAAGACTTACGCTGTGATGAATCAGCCCTTACCGGCGAGTCTCAACCAGTGGGTAAGCGGGTGGATGCGGTGGAACCGCAAGAGCTGTTGGCAGAACGAAAATGCATGGCGTATATGGGCACTATGGTTACCTATGGTATTGCCCGAGGTGTTGTATGCAATACCGGGCTAAAAACGGAAATTGGCGCGATCAGTGATTTAGTTCAGCATGCGGTATTACCGCAAACTCCGCTGCAAAAACAATTAACCACCTTTGCTCAGCAGTTGAGCATCGGCATTTTGTTTATATCCGTAGCCGCTATGCTGTTTGGCATTTTCTTTCGTGGCTATAACTTATCGGAAATGTTTCAGGCTGCCATTGGTATTGCCGTGGCTTCTATTCCAGAAGGGCTACCCGCAGTGGTGACTATCGCGTTAGCCATTGGAGTGCAAATTATGGCGCGCAGTCGTGCTTTGATACGTCGTTTGCCCAGCGTGGAAGTTTTGGGTTCGGTGGATGTGATTTGTTCCGATAAAACCGGCACTTTAACTACCAATGCCATGACCGCGCGGGGTTTGGTGATTAGCGATATTCACTATGGCGTTACTGGGGAAGGTTATATTCCTCAAGGCGCGATTGTGAATCAACAAAGCAAAGAAACCATCGAACTGGGCCATGACCGCCGC
>JBFKSL010000726.1:0-1902 GCA_041626995.1 Ketobacter sp.
ACTTGTTTCCGCCTCCCAACTCGAAGACCTTCTCGATCTACTGCTTGAGAAAAGACAACAGGCCATACAACTGCTTGAGCATCTAAAAGATACGCTGGCCTCTGGCACCCACCACACCAATGAAGCAAAAGAACTCAGTCAAATTCACAAAGAGATGCAACAATTATCTCAGACCTGTCACAGCATAAGCACAGGCTACGAAACGATTCATCAACTGAGCGAAGCATCAAAGCAAACAACGGATACAGCACAGGCTAATACTTCCAACGGCCAACAGGTTGTTTCCAACATGACAAGTAGCATTCAAAATCTTACCGATCATATCGGCAAAGCGGCCCATCAAATTACCGAATTAGCCACCAACAGCGAATCGATTGGCGCCGTGGTGGACATGATTACCGGCATAACAGAACAAACCAACCTATTGGCGCTAAACGCAGCCATTGAGGCCGCCCGAGCAGGCGAACAGGGCCGTGGCTTTGCCGTAGTGGCCGATGAAGTGCGGTCGCTGGCAACCAAAACGGCCAGCGCAGCGATAGACATAAAAAAACAAGTGGAAGAAATTCAAAAGTCGGCTCGCGCCAGTGCTGGCATGATGGAACAAAGCCAAAAAATGGTGACCAACAGTGTAAATGAAGCGCAATCCACCCACACCGCTTTCGAAACCATTTCCGACTCCATTGAACGTATCAGTCATCAAAATCTTCAAATCAATGAAACGGCCGATCAGTCCATAAATTTATCCCAGCAAACTCAGCAGCAACTGGAACAACTTCAACAGCTCCTCAAAAATGCGACAGAAACACTACAACAAAATGGCCAGCACAACGAATCTCTTCAACAATGCCGAGCCATTTGTGATGAGCTTGCGATAACAATAAAACGTTAGTTTATTCCATTAAACTGAAAGCGTCTTTCCTTTAAATAAACTCACGCCGGTGCGTTCAAAGATGTATCCCGATATCACTGTAAGAAGTTCTTTTTTCAGTACATCCAGGGGAGTTTTTTGCGCCCCCATAATGGCAAGACGCATATAAAACCCCACAACAATATTGGTCAAAGTAAGCGAAAAGTATTGCAATTCCTGATCGGAAAGTTGAACTTTTTTAGCTTGAGAAAAAAGCTGCGCCAATTCCACTACTTTATCTTCTAACTTTCCTATGGCCTCCACCTCCCAGAGGGAAGGAATCTCTCGAATCACCGCGCTGAATATCTTTTGGTTTTGCAATACGAAATCCACTCCCTGATGGATCAATTGTTGCAGCATTTGCTCTGCACCAAAATGCAGGTTCTGAGTGACCTGATCAGACACGGCCATCATAATGTTTTTCATCTCACGATTAATATAAGCAGCAAAGACATCATCCTTGTTACCAAAATATTCATATAAAGAGCCAATGGATACCTGAGCCTCAAGAGCCATATTTTCAGTGGTGGCTTTATGGTATCCAAACTCCAGCAAAACCCGAGGAGCTGCATCAACAATCGCAGTATATTTTTCTATGGCCCGCTTCTGAACTGGTCTACGCCTTTGATTTTTATCGGTTTTTCTTTTCATTCATCAACCCGATTCCTGTAGTTATGAAACCCGATTAAACCCGAATCTTCCTCAGGTTACAATCTCCCACCTTTATTGTTACTCAAAACACTAATCACAAAATCAGGCGTACCAGCATGACCATTACGGAGCAACCACCAACTCAAAACCCAACACTTGAATTAGATACTTCTGCATTCCTCCACCCCCCAACGGCAGGCAGCAACCAACCTCTACCAATGAGACGATTCAAACTGGGGCCAATAACGGCAGCCAAGCTGGCCACCACACAAAAGTTTTATTTAACCGCAGCCACCATTGGACTGATTCTGATGATTGCCAACCTTAATTCTTCTTTTACCGCA
>JBFKSL010000727.1:0-1891 GCA_041626995.1 Ketobacter sp.
AAGGGCCACGAAAAGGGCTTCCCTAACTTACGCACTACCCAATCTACCACGCGCTATATGAATATTTGGCGTGCCCGCTATCACTTGGTAGGGTCCGATTGCCAGGTGTGGGGATGGGCGAATGACAAGTTCAGCTATGTATGTTCCTTAACGGAGCCTAATAAAGAAGTGTCTATGGAACATTTCACGCAAGCCAAGGCAGCCGCTGCCAGTTGTTTGGGTGAAGGCTGGACGTTGAAGGAGGGGCCTCGCAAGCAGGGAGAAGGTGTGCGGGCTCAGTTTAGTCGGGCTGGCTCTAGTACAGTGATTTCGGTGATGGCGGTTGCGTCACCCAACTTATTTAAAACCGAGTGGCGCACCTATTATTTTGTGGGCGACCCTACGGATGCCCTCTAATTTACTCCGTTTCACCTTCATGTAAGGTGGCTTTCGCTAGGGAGAAAGTGCAAGTTGGGCTTTCTCCAGCGCGTGATTTGCTGCTCAGTTTCAGCTTTTTGCCATCAGTCACGATGGAATAGCCTCCATCCCGCTGCACCACCTTTAATTCTACGTTGCTGTCATCCATGATCAGGTTCTGGAACAGCACTTTTTTGAAGGATTGGTGAGGGTGGTCAATATAAAACTCGTTGTAGAAAGTGCCTTCGTTCACTGCCATGGTCACGAAAGTTGTGTCACCGTTGGTATAGAAGTTAGCGTTACAGCTTTCATCATTAGAAGCAACGCCGTTCAGCTCAACCCGGCCTACGCCCGAGCGAAACCGGTTTAGGGTATCGCTTAGCATATTCTTGAATTCCTGGTGTACAGCACCGTTCTCGCGAGGCACTTTAACAATAGTGTTATCCGCATATGCGAAACCTGCGGCCACAGTGCTAATCAAAAAAGAGAGCCCTAACGTTTGCAGTTTCATAACAATGCCTCCCGGCGTTTAGCGTAAGTGCTGTACCAGTAACTTAGGAAGAATCTTGGATTCCTCCTTTAATAATAGTTTGTGCGCGTCATCTGCGCCGGCAAAGAACATGCGCTTCTGATCTGACTCGATGCCCTGTGCCACATTAAAACGACCAGAAGCGGTGGGTACGCTTATCACTTTGCCCTGTGCATTCAAGCTTGGAATCTGGCGCTGGAAATCTTCGGGCCCTTGGGCGTCTTTTTGCCAACGGTTATAGAAGTGCTTGATGTTGGCGGTAATAGTGCGCTTGCCAGAAGACTTAATGCACGCGATGTACTCGGCGTTGGTCATGGTGTTGTTGGGGTCGGGTTTGGTGCAGGCATCCTTGGTTTCATACACAATATTCGCCCTTAGGTTTTCGGCGCCTATGGGGTCGAGCACTACCAGAAAATCAATTACCCGGTTTTCACGAAAGGCGATTTTAGTAGCAGCCTCAATGGCAGCACCGCCTCCAAGGCCATGACCAATTAGAATCAGTTTGGCGGTTTTAGGAATCTGGCGAATGTATTCATGAAAGGCTTCCTGAAAACCATCGCTGTCTGCCGGGCCCTTGCCAACGCTAAAACCGTTCCAGCTGGCTTCAATGTATTTGGCATTATAGGACTCCACCCAGCTTTTTAGGCGCAGGGTTTGTTCGATATTCGGTTCTTGATTACCTGAAATCACAAACACATAGGATTGATAATCCCCGGCGTCCACTAATTGAGGGGCTGACTTGCTGCTAGGCTGAGGCTTTTCCTTTTTGGGCTCGGCTTTAGCAACAGGCTTTTTCTTATCTTTTTTGAATTTAACCACCAGTTGGTTAAAGCGTTTGTTCGCCGTATAAAGAGACGACTGTTGTCTTTTGAGGTTGGCTCTTAAGTCGTTTAGGGATTTTGTGGTGGCATCACGCTTCTGAGTCAATGAGGCAATGCGGGGATCGTCATCCAGCGGTGCCTCTTC
>JBFKSL010000728.1:0-1884 GCA_041626995.1 Ketobacter sp.
ATTCCTCTAAAACGTTATCCGTTCATTTTCGTACTACCGACGACCCGGCTATTGTGGATGTTGTTCCTGAAGCTCAATCAAGTCATGGCTTTGTGGATTTGGGTGCGGTGATACCGGGCGTAGAAGTGCGCATTACCAATGAACAAAACGAGTTGGTAAAAGAGGGCGTTATTGGTCGCATGCAAATTCGCGGTCCGGTGATTACCCCTGGTTATTTGAATAATCCTTCCGCCAACGAAGAAGCGTTTGTTGGTGATGATTGGTTTAATTCGGGAGATTTGGGCTTTATTTGGAATCAACGTTTGATTCTAACAGGCCGCGAGAAAGAAATGATCGTGGTGAACGGCGCTAACTACTACTGCTTCGAGCTGGAAAAGGTGGTAGCGGATTTGGATGGCGTAGTACCAACTTTTGTTGCCGCTTCTGGTGTGAGCACGCAAGCAGGGCAAAACAGCGATGAATTGGTGCTGTTCTATGTGGCAGATGATACGGTGGCTCTAGAAGTGCTGGAGCGAAATATTATTGCCAGTGTTAATCAGGCGTTCGGTGTGGTGGCGCGCTACGCCATTCCAGTGGAAAAAGACAATTTTTATAAAACCACCAGTGGAAAAATTCAACGTGGACAGTTCAAAAAGCTGTTCGAAAGCGGGTTCTATCAAGAGCAGGTTCAAGCGTTTCGTGAACGACATTTAGAAAAAGAGGTGCTGCCGGATACGGTATTTCAACCTCAATGGCTGTCTTATCCTGCTCGTGAAACATTGGAAGCGCCTACCATTGTGGATGTGTCAAGGTTGGATCAAATTGTAGATTCAATGCCATTGTCGCAGCCATTGGTTGTTGATTTAGGTGAGTTGGTTGGTGCGCATGACAGTGTAACCCCGGCTGAATTGGCCGCAGAGCTGTTTAATGTAAGTGAAAAGCTTTCCGCAATTTCGTCATCGCTGGTAGGCCAAGATCAACCAATTTTAATTTGGCTGAAAAGCAGCAATAGATATGCCGTTACGGTTATCAAACCCTTAATTGAAACACTTTGTCAAGAAACAGGAAATGAGCAGATCTGCTGTGTCGTTACATCGTCACCAGATGAGCTGCCGTGTTGGCCCAAACAGGGCACGGTCTTATGGCAGCAGGATAAACAGCAATATCGCTTAGCGTTGTCAGCTACTCCAGCTAATGCGCTCAACAAGGAAATTGTTTTACGTAATGGTTTGTATCTCATCACCGGTGGGTTAGGTGGTTTGGCAGAGCCTTTATGCGAATACCTGATTGAAAGTAAAAAAGCCAAAGTATTGTTGTCAGGGCGTCATCAGTTGGAAAAAAATCCACAGCGGCAATCGCAGTTTAACCGCTTGCAGGCGCGCTTTGGTAGTGAAAATGTTTTTTACGTTTGTTTGCCAAATTGGGGTGTAGAAACACTGCATGCTGCTTTGCAGAAACAGTTGGGTGAGTTGTCCATTGCACAACTTAACGGTGTTTTTCATTTGGCAGGGCATATGGAGTTGTTGCCCTTACCTGAGATTAGCCAAGAGCACTGGCAACAGGTGATGGATGCCAAAGTAAATGGCAGCCAAGCATTGGCAGAATATCTACAGCAATATTCAAGCAAAAGTTTCTTGGTTCAATATGGTTCATTGAATAGTTATTTTGGTGGTCAGGCGGCAGCTGCATACAGTGTTGCAAACGCCATGCAATCACATATCACTCAGCAATTAAATCAAGCCGGTCAAATACGAAGTTGGTGTTTGAATTGGAGCGTGTGGCAGGGTGCTGGCATGGCACAGCAATTTTCCCAGGCTGAAATACATATGGCCCGTAATAAAGGGTTTATTCCGCTTCAGGTCCAGCGGGATTCCTGGATGCTAGATCAGCTCTTGCAAATGCCGC
>JBFKSL010000729.1:0-1883 GCA_041626995.1 Ketobacter sp.
GATCTTGTTGTTGCACTTCTTCCAATAGATCCATCAGATCTTCCAGGCTGTTAATAATAGCGTCAGGTTGACAGTCGGGATCTTGATTAAATAATTCTTTTAGTTCGGGGTTGCTGCGACAACCACCATTATAAAATATTGCCGTTACACCAGCTCGACGAGCGGTAACCATATCCAGATAACTGTCGCCTATGTACCAGGTGTCGGGGCGTGGGTAAGTATCAATATTCGCTAACGCATATCGAATAATTTGAGGATCAGGCTTATACAGAGTGACATCATCGGCGCAGGTGGAAATATCAATTAATCGTGGCCAAGAGCCATCATCAACAGTACGTAATTCATGATTGAAAAATTCACGGCTTCGATTGGTGGCTACACCCAAGATCAGGCCCAAACGTTTAAGGCTGAACAGGTATTCTCGCGTGCCTTGCTGAAAGGGTTTTACCTTACCAAAGTGGTTTCGATAACATTTGTTGTAGGTTCGATGAGCCAGTGATTTCGCGTCTTCATCCTCTCCAAAAATTGCGTTAAATATTTCGGTGCGACTAACACGGCGTTCTGCCAATATTTTAGGGTGCAATTTTCGAAACAGACGAATGTAACGAACCAGTTTAACATCGTCCTGAGAGTGACATTTGTCTTCCGGTTGTAAGCGTTCAACCAAATGCAATTCTTCCATTTGCGGAAGCATTTCATCTAATGCTGCGATCATGGCATCCTGGGTGTCTACCAGGGTGCCGTGCCAATCAAATAGTATGGTTTTGGGCGTTGGCAAAGACATTATGACTCGGCTTGTGCAATGGGCTTATTTATAGAAAAGGATAACCTATATCGCTTACCATTCAATAACTTCCCTAAAGGCGTATAACGAACCAGTAATATATAACTGAGCATACCAATGGCAAAGGTTGCAACAAAGGAAATGAATACGCGTTGCAAAGCAGAGAAGCTGCTTTCGTGTAGCAGTGCGGGTATCCAAATAACTAATGGTAAATGAATTAAGTACAACCAATAAGATGATTCAGAAATAAAAAGCGCTGCTTTGGAATGGAAGTTAACCCAGCGCAAATAGGCGCTGGTGATAAATAATGCCAAGGCTGCAATGGCCATGGCGAGAAAAAGTGCACTATACCAGCGGTGGCCATGATGATTTGCGGCTTCTTCACTTAATACGATGTATCCAGTTGCCCAGTGTAATAGAGTGCACCACAAAAACCATTTTAGCCAACGAAAACAATGGGCTTCCAGATATTGCAAAGTATGTTCACCATAGTGCAGTAGCATCCCCGCTATAAAAAATCCACCGTAATAGAGTGCAAAAAATGGGCTGGGAATAAAGCTCATAGGTGCTGGCACATCATAACGTTGATACCACCAAAAATAGGGCACTATAAGCAACCCTAATAGAGCAGGGCTATAACGATTATAAAAATGGTTGGAGAGATATTTTAACTTATGGGAATTAAAAAGTGCGTCTATGACTACTGCCAAAAGGCTGAAACCAAATAGATAATACAAAAACCAAAGATGAATTAATGAAGCGTTAGAAAAAGCTTCTTTCATACTGGGGAGGTGCCAAGGTTGCTGTGAGTTATCAAGCTGCCAGTGGCTATAATCTACGCTTAGGTGGGTAAAATAATATAGAGGCGCCCAGAATAATAACAGTGGTATAGCGATGCGCTGTGTACGATTGCGCAACATGGATATTCGGCCTTTTCGACGCAGTATGAGTGCAGCAAAAAAACCCGCCACTAGAAAAAACACGGGCATGCGAAAGACGTGAATGGTGCCGGCAATAGCGCTGAAAAATACATGATGGGTATCGGCTTGATACGCCCATTGTTCTATCTTATTGCCATAGGAAAGGCAAATATGAAAGA
>JBFKSL010000730.1:0-1873 GCA_041626995.1 Ketobacter sp.
GAATTTTTAAAAGCATCGCTGTGCAAAATTTCCATGGCGGCCACAGCAGGTTCTTTATCTTGTTGGAAACGCGCATGAATTTGCTCATGAGCAAAATGCCAGTAATCAATTACTTGTTGAATGGTTTCAGGTGTTGCCATGGGACCATGGCCTGGTACCACCATTTCTGCATTCAAGCTACGTAGCTTTTCGATACCCGCCACTAAGTTTTCTACCGGCCCTGCCCACATTACTGGGGTAATACCAATAAATAAAATATCGCCGGCATAGGCCACTTTTTGACTTGGCACATACACTATGGCATCGCCATCGGTATGACCTGGCCCCACCTCGGTTACGACAATATCCACACCATTGACATTGAATTCATGGGTACCGGAAAAGCCGTGATTAGGATCAGTGATATTAATAGGACCAAGATCGTAAGGACTAAGCATAGTCGCCATATAATGACCCAGCTTATCGATACTTTTTACCGGCAAACAACGCAGCGGGCCACGCACCTTTTTCATGGCAGTCATGGCTTTAGGATTATGGTGATGCATTTGATTGATACAAGCGTTGGTAGCAATAATTTCCTTATCTTTGAATAATTGATTACCCCAACAGTGATCACCATCAGCATGAGTATTTATCACCGTTTCCACTGGCGACTTTTGAATAATCGGGTCAGCCGTTTCCAACAGCTCATGGGTAAAATTTAAATCCCAGCAAGTATCCACTAATACGCTTTTGCCATTACAGTCGATTAATCCAATATTGGTTTCACCCCAGGAGCCGTTTGGCACCATCCAGGCATAGCTGCTTTTGGCAATTTGATATAAGCCTTCTTTAAACTGTGGTGCTTCGCCAAATCGAGTCAGTTTCCTACCCGGCCCACCCAACCATTTGGTCTCCATGCTTTATCCTTTTTTAATTTTATTGGTGAGTGACCCCACCTTATCAATCGTTAACCTGATTTCGTCACCGTCTTTCAGCCAGCAACCATTTTCCATAGCGCAGCCACCGGGCATGGTACCCAAACCAATCACTTCACCGGGAAACAGCTTTTCCGATTTGGAAAGAAACACTAATACATCCGCCAAAGAATGCTTCATATCGGCAGTACTGGTTTCCACTATTGTTTCACCATTAATGGTCACCTTAGCAGACAACTGATTCAGTTCCGGCAAGATATCATCGGCTGTAACAACGGTAGACGATAATCCATTGACAAAATGCTTGGATTTCTGCGGCCCAAAACCGCTGCGCATTTCTTCCAACTGCACATCACGAGCGCTAAAATCGTTTAGCACCATAAACCCGCCAATGGCATCAAGTGCCTGTTTCGGGGTGGCATTATACAGGGGTTTTGATAACACAAAAGCCAACTCCAGCTCGTAATCAAGATCGTCGCTATAACTAGGCCAAGCCACCTCTTCCCCATCCGTAACCAGGTTAGTGTGGCTACTGAAGTAATAAAGGGGCTGGCGATACCAAATGGGCTTGGGCTTGAGAGCTGGAAAGGTTTTTCCGGTGCGTTCGAAAAGTTTAACAAGGGGCAACACTTTAGGCATATAACGAGCAACGAAACCACGAGCAGCGTTGGTAGCATGGATTTCCGACAACATCATGTCACGAAGAGAAAGGGGCTGAAACGGAAGTGAAGGTATTGCATTGGAGTCTATTACAGGCAATTCATTGGCAAGAAAGCGGGCTTGAACTTCTGTTTCGACCTCCGGCCACTGAATAAGCACATCAAGCACATCGCAATTTTTGGAGGGCAGCACAGACTGAATACTATACCAACCTTCATTAAAATGAGCTGCAACCTCCAGGTTGCCATTAAGATTAAATCGAGCCAGCCTCATGCCGCCCCCTTTTTGTGGCCATC
>JBFKSL010000731.1:0-1869 GCA_041626995.1 Ketobacter sp.
CTGGCAACGATCAGCTTGCCAATTCTGTGATGGGGAATATTGTGTTGTTGGCAATAGGCGTAAAGAAGTTGTTTGCCATCAACGCAGAGTTTGGCTTTTAGAGAGCCGCTTGGATAGTAAATGCCAGCATGGATTACTTCGCTGTTACGACTGCTGATTCCAGAGCCATACCAGGGCTCTTTGTCGATGACCAGAACTGATTGGCCAGCCAGTGCCAGCTTGCGGGCTATGGCTAAACCAACGACACCGGCACCTACTACACAGTTGTCAAATGAGTCGAGCTTGTTTTCTGACATAAGCTTTAATTAATCCTGAAAAAAGCTGACGGTGGTGCAAAGCTGGCTTTCTTTCAACAACACCATCAACAATCGATCCACTCCAAGCGCCACCCCGGCTGATTCCGGAAACCCGTTCTGCAATGCTGCCACCAGCTCGTTGGGAAACGGCAATTCATCCAGCCCATTGTTGCGTCGATACTGCAAATCCTGCTTAAAGCGCTCTGCCTGCTCAGCGGCGTCCACTAGCTCTTGATAGGCGTTGGCGATTTCCAAACCATTAATATACAGCTCTGCGCGCTTGGCAACGTCATAGCCCTCAGCGCATTTCTCCCGTTTGGCCAGGGAGGCTTGCCCCGCTGGGAACTCGGTTAAAAATACACCACCTTCGGGCAGTGTAGGCTCCACTACATGGCTCATCAGCAGGTCTAACAGGCCGTTCCGGTCTAAGCTATCGAACTGCCCATTGATGCGTGCATTGGCCGCTTGCAGTAATTCTTGCTCGGAGCAGCTGTGTGGATTCAAGCCAAGGGCTTGGACAAAACAGTCTTGATACCGAATTCGTTGAAAGGTATCCAAGGGCAAACCAAAGGCGGCCGCCGCATCCTGTACCAGGGCCTCGACCTCATCCATCAGCTGTTCTAATGTCCAGTCGGGCCGATACCATTCCAGCATCGTGAACTCGGCGTTATGCACCCGGCTGCTTTCCTCGTAACGAAAGGCTTTTCCAAGCTGGTAGATGGAGCCACAACCCGCCGCCAGTAGGCGCTTCATGCAGAATTCCGGTGAAGTCTGTAGATAGAGCGTTTCTTTCTCAAAAGGAACTGAAAAGCTGCGCAAGTGAGGGTCGGTAGCCGTGCTGGAACAAAGCAGGGGGGTTTCAACCTCCAGCACATCCCGGCGTGAGAAAAAGTCGCGAATCAGCCGGTTGAGTCGGGCGCGGGCTACCAAATTGGAGAGGCTTGCGCTGGGTTGCCAATTCATACTGCTCGCCTTAGCAAGAAAACAGGCGCCCTGAACTGACAGGGCGCGGGCAATGGGTTAGGCGCGGGATACGTACTCGCCACTGCGGGTGTCCACTTTAATAACTTCACCCTGGTTGATGAACAGGGGAACACGAACCACAGCACCCGTGGACAGGGTGGCGGGTTTGTTGCCACCCGTAGCGGTATCGCCTTTCAGGCCTGGGTCGGTTTCGATCACTTCCAGTTCAACAAAGTTGGGCGGGTTCACCGCCAAAGGTGCTCCGTTCCATAGGGTTACGGTGCAAACGTCTTCTTCTTTTAGCCATTTGGCTGCGTCGCCTACAGCGTTTGCATCGGCAGCTTGCTGTTCAAAGCTTTGCTGATCCATAAAATGGTAGAACTCACCATCGTTGTATAGATACTGCAAATCAACGTCCATGATGTCGGCGGCTTCTACGGATTCGCCAGACTTAAAGGTGCGCTCCCAGGTTTTCCCGGTTTTCAGGTTGCGCAGCTTAACGCGGTTGAAGGCTTGGCCTTTTCCGGGTTTTACCACTTCGTTTTCGACAATTGAGCAGGGATCATTATCAATCATGATTTTAAGACCCAAGCGGAATTCATTGGTAGAA
>JBFKSL010000732.1:0-1857 GCA_041626995.1 Ketobacter sp.
GCCAAAAGCCAGGTTATTTACGAGGTGGTTGTATTACCTATGATATTACGGTTAATGGGCCGGAACCTCAAGAAAATCAAACGGCTGCACTGGATTATGAACACTATTTTTCACGTCAGCTGGCCCCTGCAGTGGATGGATTGCTGCATTGTTTGGGTACTTCGTTAGAACAAATTCATAAGGCACAATTGGATTTATTTTTATAACTGTTTTCTATAATCGGGATGAATTTCTCCTTATTGAAAATTAACTTAAAATTCTTATGACGGTGTTTTCTCAAAATTCCGCAGGCCAGCCTATACTTACACTTCTAAGGAGTATGAGTATGCAAAGCTTTAATGTGGAGATCATAAATCCTTTTCTCCATTCCATGTCTAATGTGTTGGCCACCATGGCCATGTTGGAGCCACAAGCAGGGCCTGTAGCCCTGAAAGATGAAGACCTCGCCTTCGGTGACGTTACCGGTATTGTGGGGATGGTGGGAGAAAATTTTAAAGCCTCTATGGCAGTTACATTCACCAAGCCTGTGATATTGGAAATTACTGCTCGCATGTTGGGTGAGTCTATTACTGCAATTGACGATACCGTTATCGATATGGTGGGTGAAATTACCAATATGGTAACCGGGGGTGCTAAAAACCTGTTATCTGAGAGGGGGTATGATATTGGGTTGGCAACTCCAGTAGTGATTACAGGAGATCGGCATCAAATTAATCATAAGGCGCGGGGGCCAAAGATTGTGATCCCATTCTCTGTATCGGCGGGCAACTTCTTTGTTGAAGTGTGTTTTGAGTCCACTTAACAAAAGCTTAGTTTCGAACCCGCATCAACCCTTCCTGGCAAACCGATGCCACTAGCTTGCCATTTTGGAATATTTGGCCGCGATTAAACGCTCTGGCATTCATGGCGCAAGGGCTTTCCATGTCATACAGCAACCAATCATCCATCCGAAAAGGGTGATGAAACCACAGTGTATGATCTAGGCTGGCGGCTTGCACTTTTGGATCCAGAAACGATAGCGAGTGGGGCATCATACCCGTACCCAGCAAGCCAAAATCCGAAGCGTAGGCCAGCAGCGCCTGGTGAATGTTTAGATCATCATTGATTTTGCCATCGGCTTTAAACCAGGCTTGTTTGCGTGGTTTTGCGGGTTTCGGGTTTATGAAATCACGCGGATTGACCGGGCGAATATCTATGGGGCGTCGTTGTAACAGGGCAGGGCGGATGCGCTCGTCGATATTTTCAGCAGCCTGTTGACGTAGATCGTATTCGCTTTCTACCTCTTCTGGTGGAGGCACGTTGGGGTATTCGGCTTGTTCGTGTTCAAAGCCCCTTTCAATAATATGGAAACTGGCGGACATATTGAAAATGGCCTCGCCATTCTGAATGGCCACAACCCTCCGGGTGGTGAAGCTGCCTCCATCTCGAATTCGATCCACTTCATATACGATGGGAACGTTAATGTTTCCGGGCCGTAAAAAATAGGCATGTAGTGAGTGGCATAGGCGCTGCTCCTCAAGGGTGCGGATAGCCGCCACTAGCGCCTGACTGATTACCTGGCCACCAAATACGCTGCGACCACCCACGTCAGTGCTCACACCACGAAACAGGTTCTGTTCAATGGTTTCCAGGTTTAACAGCTCAATTAGCTCATCGACGAGATTGCTCATGAAAGCTCCTTTGGGGTAGCAGACGACAGCGCAAAATAAAAAGGCGGCTTTCCAGCCGCCTTTTTATTTTAGCCTACGGCCAGTTTAAAAATAATTTTGATAGATCAGTGGGCCAAATGCCACGATTAGCAACGATATGCTCATCACGGTGAGAGGTAGCAGGTAGCGCTCATGACGCAGCCAGAAC
>JBFKSL010000733.1:0-1846 GCA_041626995.1 Ketobacter sp.
CTACTGGATTGTTTTGCACTGAGGGCGTTCTGTCAGCAGGTTTTGGGGTATTTGCTGGCACAGGGGGCTTATTGGCACTAGGAATAACCGCAATTTGATCCGCGCTATTCTTATTGAGATACACATAACCAGCAGCTGCAAATATAGCCACGGCCATGAGAATCACAATGTTGGTAAAAAGCTTTTTCGTAGGACTGGGTCCAAACGTATCATCTTCGGCTTGATCGGTGGAGGCTTTCTTCTTAAATAATCCCGAGGGTGCAACGGTCTCTTCACTCGCGGCATTACTGGCCTTGGAAGCACCTGAATTAAACGTTAACGAGACTTCCCCAAGCTTGATAGTATCTTCTTCTTCCAGGATTACCCTGGCAACCTTATAGCCATTAACTTTCAGACCATTAAGGCTCTCCAAATCATTAATAACAAAGCGACCAGATTGAAACACGATCTCAGCGTGTTTACGTGAAATACCTTTTCCTTGCAGAACCAAATCACACTCGGAACCTCGCCCCATTACAAACGGGAAGGTAGTTATTGGGTAGGATTCACCGCTTTCGGAGGTAAGTGCGGCTATGGCATCGGATTCATCGATGTCTGCATATACTTCCGTACGATCGGCATCCCACCCGGGCTCAGAGATATGAGGAGTGTGGGATTCAGTATCGATGGATTGTTTTTTTAAATCCAATACTGGGGTTGATTCAACAATGAATTCATCTAAGCCTTGCTTCATTAAACTTTCCTTTTACCAAGCCCCTCGAGAACTCGATTTTTTTATTTTTCTGAGTCTTAGCATTTAATCAAATAACAGGGTGTCGTCCAAGTGTATTCCTGTTTTCTTAACGTTACCGTCTGAAACCTCAAGAACACTGACAGTCCCCCTCGGAGCGATAGCTATTCTAAACGGTTTTATGCCTTTGGAGATAGCTAAGACTTTGTTTTGCTTATCTAAAAACACCACATCAATAGTAAACCGCATACCAATTGTATGTATACTTGCACAGGGTGTAATAAGCAAGCCCTCATTGTCTGGAAGGCTTTTTCTTGAGAGCAAGCCCACTAACCGCGCAAAAAAGCTTTTTGCTACTCTCACAAAGGTGAGACTGGTTGGACTTTCTACGCCATTTCTAACCAAATACATTTTGGTACTATTCATCTCGGCTCAGGAATATAAAAGCGCAACCAAGGGCGCGGGCAGAAAGCCAGTTTCTGACAATTTCACTACCAAAATAAAAGCTATCAACATGAAGATGATTGGAAACAGAAACATCACCAGAGGTAAAAGCATCTTTACCGGCGCTTTATTGGCGGCCGCTTCTGCTTCGTTGAAGCGCTCAACTCTGCGCTGTTCAGCCTGCAATGTGAGCACATCTACAATTTCCCCACCCGTTTCTTCTGCTTGATTGATAGCGGAAACAAAGTTGCTGATTGATTTAATATTCATACGCTTAGAGAGATCCAGCAACGCATCACGGCGCACTTTACCTGCGCGAATTTCTCGCAATAGCTTGCCAAATTCCTCCTTAACCGGGCCATTTGGAAGATTCGAAATGGCCTGACCCAATGAAGTGGAATAGTTCAAACCAGCACGCATTGAAAGCACCAAAAGATCCAACAAAAAGGGAAATTCTTTGGCCACCCTTTTGCGCCGTTGATTAATAACATCATTTAGCCAGATATCAGGATAGAAATAACCTAATGGGACCAACGCCACTAAAAAGAGTCTTACTTCCATGGAAAAGCCGGTATCCGAGTTAAAAAGTATGTAAGACAGAAAAAGCATGCTGATCATGCATACGAATTTAAGGGTAACCAATTCCTCAGGCATAATGGCGTAATTCATCCC
>JBFKSL010000734.1:0-1826 GCA_041626995.1 Ketobacter sp.
CCTCTTCTACCGTCGCTTCACGACCAAGTACTTTTTTGGAAATCAGCAAATTCATATTTAAATTCGCTTGGTGCAGCCACAAACGCTTAAGCCCTTCCATATCTATGGATTCATCCGATAAGTGGCTGGTGATCATGTCCGATACCATGGGTACCACTTCTTTAAATACTTTACGTCCGTTTTGCATGAACAACTTATCGCGAGCACCAATACCTGATTCGTCACAACGGTTTAGGAAGCCAAAGTTGTTACGTATATTATTAGAAAACTGTGTTTGCAAACGGCTGCCCACGATTTCCCAGTTCTCATCGGCCTTACTGGTAGAAGCGCTTTCGACGACGATAGCCGTACACACATCACCGAATATGAAATGACAATCACGATCCAGCCAAGCTTGATGCCCTGAGGTGATCTCAGGATTCACCACTAACACAGTTTTGGCAGAACCGCTTAACACCGCATCACGAGCGGTTTGGAGTCCGAAGGTGGCAGAGGAACAGGCGACGTTCATATCGAAGCCGAAACCTTTGATACCCAACGCATTTTGAATTTCGATGGCCATGGCAGGATAAGGACGTTGCATGTTGGAACAGGCTACGATTACAGCATCAATTTCTTCGGGGGTTTTGTTCGCTTGCTGCAGAGCTTCTTTAGCTGCCGTTACGGCAATTTCACATTGAATAGATTGTTCATCATTGCTGCGCTCAGGGATGATGGGGCACAGACGCTCGGGGTCTAAAATACCAGATTTTTCCATCACGTAACGGCTTTCGATGCCAGAGGCTTTATAGATAAACTCTTCGCTAGAATAGGTTAAGGCCTCCAGTTCACCGGCCTCAATTTCTTTTTGGTGTTCTTGGTTATACAAGTCAACATACTTGTTAAAAGAGTCTACCAGCTCAGCGTTGCTGATGGTTTCCTGTGGCGTGTAAAGTCCGGTTCCACTGATCACCACGGTTTGATTTTGCACAGATTGCGACACTTTTACCTCCGGCCTTATAAATGCTTTTTAGCAGCCATAAATTCAATATACTCAGTCACTTACCATCATTTCTAAGCGGTTTGGATTGAGCTGTGTAGTCGTCGCCCAGTATGGCTTCCTGCCGCAGGCGATCCATTTCAAGCATCCAGTTTAACATGAATGGGAAGTGATCATGCACTGCATCTGGATGGGTTATCATGCTGATATGTGAATAATTATGTTGATTTCCTTCTTTCTGGCCCAGCACCACCAAACGGCCATTATGGCTACCCAACTCACGAATGAACCCTTTCACATCCTGCGCATTACAGTAAGCCAAATCACTTTTGGCTGCGAAGTATAACGAGGGTGGATAATCCAAGCCTTGGCTTAGGGCTTCACCATAATTGAATTGATCCTGGGAATCGATCCAAGGGTTGCCTTGCAACCAATCTGCGCTGTCCTGTTGCATTCCCAAGAACTCATTCTCTGCACCCAGCTTTAATTGGCGGCCGGGAATATAACCTTTAAATCGGGCGAAAAATTTGCCTAGCCACGCCCATAAACCATCTAGCCAAATCAGCTGAGTAAGATTGCGATGACCGGCCACACGGTGGCTACCAAAGTAGATTAGTCCATTGATATTGGCCCGGTAGCCTTGATAGCGAGCCAGGAAACAACTGGTGAGTACGCCGCCCCAGGCATGGGCAAACCAGTATTTGGGCATAGTGCCTTTGATGTTATAAATGGCTTGCAACAAAGCAGGAAGGTCTTGGGTAACGGCATCGCCAACCCGATAGTTGGCCCAACCACTAACAGGGGGCCAGGAGCGGCCTTTTCCGCGCAGATCGGGGATAAAGGTGTC
>JBFKSL010000735.1:0-1825 GCA_041626995.1 Ketobacter sp.
GTACACACATCCCGCTCTTGCTTCCACACACAATGCTGTTTGCACAAAAGCTTCACTTTCATTAAAACTTTTAGGGGTCGGCCCCACTGCCGCCTGCGCCTCCAATGGCTCTAAACTGGGCGGGTAGTAGGGCAGTGCTTGCGCCTCTTCAAACAAACTCATGGGTTGATGTTGTTCGCGCTTGTCTTGGGGCAACCAATGAATGACTTCCAAGGGAAGGCGCATGCCAATGGCAGAATCACCGGGCACCAGATACAAATGCTCACGACGAAAACTCCAACTGCAACTGTGCCAAGCTTCATTACTCCAGTCCCAGCTGATTGGCAGCACATAACCCACCGGTTGATCCAATCCACGCTGCAACTGCCTAAGCAAACGTTTACGCTCTGCATCGATTTTTAAATCTTTGTTATGAGGATCAAAGGCATCCGGAAGATTTCCTTCCTGCCACAGGTAATACACCACATCCTCATAGGCAGGCAGAACAAAACGTTGCGGCAAACCCAGTTGATGGCTGAGTTCATTCATGAATTGTTGCGCGTGATCCACATTGAAAGCGTAATCATGATTGGGATCGGCCAGAAGTTTCGCATTGTGCCAAAGCGGTTCACCATCCTTACGCCAGTAACAGGCATATTGCCAACGGGGTAACGGCTCACCGGGATACCATTTGCCCTGGCCATAATGTTTCATGGCGCCGGGGGCAAAGTGATTTTGCATTTGTAAAAATAAATTATGCGCTAATTTACGCTTAGCGGGGCTATCGGCTGTGGTGTTCCATTCGGGCGACTCCATATCGTCCACCGATACAAATGTAGGCTCACCACCCATTGTTAAACGCACATCGTGGGCCACTAAATCTTCATCCACCTTATTGCCCAGGGCCTGAATATGTTGCCATTGTTGCTCAGTGTATGGTTTGGTAACACGAGGATCTTCGTGAATGCGTTCCACTACGTTCTCAAATTCAAACTCCACTTCGCACTTACCAGTAGCACCGGTCACTGGAGCAGCACTGATAGGGTCCGGTGTGCAAGCCAGTGGAATGTGGCCTTCACCGGCAAATAAACCTGAGGTAGGGTCTAAGCCAATCCAACCAGCACCAGGCACGTACACTTCCGCCCAGGCATGCAAATCGGTGAAGTCTGCCTCTGGTCCGGAAGGGCCATCCAAGGATTTTACATCGGGGGCTAACTGCACTAAATACCCAGACACAAAGCGTGCCGCCAAGCCCAAATGACGCAGCACCTGCACCAGCAAGTAGGCGGAATCACGGCAGGAGCCTACTCGTGTTTTTAGGGTTTCTTCGCAGGTTTGTACGCCGGGCTCCATCCGAATGGAATAGTCGATATGATCGAGCAATGCCCTATTTTGATCCACTAGAAAGTCCACAATCCTGCATTTGGAGCGATCGACCTTTTTCATCCACTGGCTTAATAGTGGGCCTTGTTCTTTAATTTCCAGATAAGGAACCAGCTCTTTCTTGAGCTGATCGTCATATTCAAAGGGAAAGTTATCGGCGTATTCTTCAACGAAAAAATCGAAGGGGTTAATGACTTTGAGATTGGCAATCACTTCCACATCAACTTGCAGCTCTCGTGCAAGCTCAGGAAACACAACCCGCGCCTGATAATTGCCAAACGGATCTTGTTGCCAATTTAAAAAGTGATCTTTCGGCTTGATATTAAAGGAATACCCTTCAATCGGCGTGCGACTGTGCACGGCGGGGCGCAATCGAAACACATGAGGAAATATTTTAACTGGCCGATCGTATATATAACGAGTGTGGTGACGAATAGCGACGCGTATGGACATATCAACCCTA
>JBFKSL010000736.1:0-1821 GCA_041626995.1 Ketobacter sp.
AGCAGCACCCTCGGTTATCTCCAAACTATGCTGGGCTTTTATATAATCTTTGGCGAAGCTGAGCAGCATATTCTGGGTTTCTGAATCATCCCAAATGAAGTTGGCTAAGACCTGGGCTTCGGCCAGTTGCTCTCGAGTGATTGTGCGAGGGTCGAACCCTAGAACATCAGCGATTTCCTTGAATTCGGCATCACTGTAGTTTTGGGCGAAGGCTTCGAAAAACGGTGCATCGTCGCTATGTTTCCAGGCATCCCAGGCAGATACCAGAGCATTTTTCATTTTGAGCTGAAGATTACCCACATCACATAGCTCTTTAAGTCCGGTGATCATTCCCCAGATGGCACTGCCCGCACCTCGTATCGCGGCCATCTTATATTCCAGCTCTTGGCCGAAGTAACCTTTCTTTTGAAGCTCTGCTTCAATCTTCTCGGCTTCTTGCTCCTCATTTTCGACGATTTGATTGAGTGTTTTTTGAATTTTCTGACGGATTTGAACAATTTCATCATCACTAACCTGCTCACCCACTTCGACATCAACAACACCCGGCGGTAAGTTTGCCACCTTAGCCTTTCCATTAGCATCTAACTTGCCACCTCGGGTGGAACCATCTGGCAGCCTTACTTGGTAACGCAGACCACATGCAGGGCCACCATCCGCGTCAACGGAGCTAATTTCAACCGATTCTAGGATTTTCTTCTCACGTTTAAGGGGTGTGAGTTGAGTTTGCTCTTTGGCTCTATCTGACGCCTGGGCCCGCGTCATCTGAGAAGCAATGCCAGAGGAAGCTTCAACCGCAGCGGCACCTGCGATGGCCGACTCCTGAGTTTGAGCTTTACTTACGGGTTTACTATCAGGCTGAAAGGTAGAAACCTGCTCTTTCTCGGCCTGCGCAGGCTTTGCCTCATAACCATTAGTAGACGCAGGTTTATTCACTCGCCCTGGCCCATCACCTTTATCCGGCGACTTGGGTGCTGCTGGCGCAGTGGGTGATGCAGCCTTACCAGCTTGTGCGGCTCCTCCAGTATTGATTTTCACCATGGGGCCTTTAATGGTAACGCCCGAAGGGTCGAGCTTTACCAAACCACCGCCGGCTTTTAAGGTTAATTCCACACCGGCTTGTAGAACCAATGTCATTCCAGCTTTTAGGCTAATATCTTGGCTGGCCTGTTCGGCGTGTGAACCATTAATTTTTATCTGCGTGTTCTGACCAGACTTTTCCGAATAGGAATCACCGGTTTTTACGTTGTGGTTAGATTTAACAGTCGTATTTAGCTCTTTACCCACTTCGATGTGGCGACTATTTCCTACCGTTAGATGCTGCTCTTTTCCAACCCATTCTTTCCACTCATTTTGAATAAACAAGTCCACGTCCTTTTCCGCACGAACATAGATCCTTTCTTCACCTTTTTTATCTTCCAGCTGAAGCTCATTAAAGCCTCCGCCGCCTGGGCTACTATGGCTCTTAAACAGGGTTTTGGTTTTATCCTGGGGCAGGCTGTACGGAGTCTGATTACTGCCATTATATAGCGCACCTTTTACCAAGGGGCGATCTGGATTGCCATTGATAAATGCTACCAACACTTCCTGCCCTACCCTTGGCAGAACCATCGAACCCCATTGATTACCAGCGATGGTTTGACATACACGTAACCAACAAGAGCTGCTTTCGTTGTAGGCTCCCTCACGATCCCAATGAAACTGCACTTTTATTCGTCCGTGTTGATCGGTATAGATTTCCTCTCCCGATGGGCCAGTTACAAATGCTGTTTGCGTACCTTCGATTTTTGGTTGGCGAGTTTCCAAGGCGGTTTTGTATTCCAC
>JBFKSL010000737.1:0-1790 GCA_041626995.1 Ketobacter sp.
ACTTAAATTTGAGAAAAGTAAATGCCCGGTTAACCTCATTACTAGAAGATTTTCAGTGGTCATCAATGGCGGATATTTATGGCTATTCAAAAGGGAGTTGTTGAGAGAGATGGACTTCTCCGTAGTTATTCTGACCTTTAACTCACAAAGATATATAGAGAAATGTTTAACCTCTCTTATATCCGCGTTTGATACACTGCAAAGCAGTTACGAAATTTTTGTGATTGATAATGGTTCCGTTGATCAGAGTTGTGCCATTGTCGAACGTATCAAAGAAGACTTTAACGCCAATGTGATTTTGGAAAAGCTTGGCCATAATACCGGAACGACTTACTCCAGGAACATCGGTCTTAAACGGTCTACAGGTGACTATGTCATCATTATGGACTCTGATGCTTATGGTAACGCAGAAACCATTGATGGCTTGCGCCAGTATTTAATTCAACATTCCAATTGTGGCATGGCTGTTCCCAAGCTTACTTATCCAGATGGCCGCTTTCAGCTAAGCACAGATACTTTTCCAACTTTGCGACGGAAAGCGCAGCGCATGTTTTTTCTAAAAGATATGGAGCGTACCGATCAATCTGATGGGAAAGAAGCTGTTCGAGTGGATTATGCCATTTCTGCATTTTGGATGTTCCCTCGCAAGGTTCTGGAAAAGGTTGGCATGTTAGATGAAAAAATCTTCTATGCACCTGAAGATGTAGATTACTGCTTGCGGGTATGGAAAGCCGGCTTTTCCATTAACTATCTTCCCATGTTGAGTATGGTGCATGATGCTCAAGAGCTTTCGCGCGGTTTCAAGATAAATAAATTCACCTTTCTGCACATACAAGGCTTGCTCTACTACTTTATAAAGCATCGCTATTTCTGGGGGCTTAGCCGAATTTATCGTCGGCTTGGTTTGGATTATGAGTAGTACGATAGCGCATCTGGTTTATAGCTTTAATGTGGGTGGTCTGGAGCGGGTCATCGTAAACCTGATTAATAGCTGTAATGATGACGATGTTCGTCATGTGATTATCTGTCAGGTACCGGAGTTTGAATTGGCTGCCCAGGTGCCAGATACGGTAAAACTATACAGTCTTGATAAAAAGCCGGGTAATGATATTTCCAGTCATATTCGACTGTTTCAGTTGCTACGTAAAATTAGACCTGACGTATTACACACCTACAACTTTGGTACGTTCGAGTATCAAATTACAGCATTTCTTGCTGGTGTAAAAGTAAGAGTGCATGCAGAACACGGCCGTGATGGTGAATACGATGCCAAGGTTCGCAGAAGACGTTCCATTGTGAGAAGAATCGTGTTGCCCTTCCTGCATCATTTTA
This sequence comes from Ketobacter sp., assembly GCA_041626995.1. Lineage (GTDB taxonomy): Bacteria > Pseudomonadota > Gammaproteobacteria > Pseudomonadales > Ketobacteraceae > Ketobacter. The sequence goes on from JBFKSL010000737.1 coordinate 1,333, forward strand.
TAGTGGTGTCGCCGGATTTGTTTTCGTGGGCCAAAGATACCTTAAAGCTAAGGGAGCCAAAGCTGCAATTTGTCTATAATGGTATTGATGTTGCTGCATTTGAGTGCGATCGAAACATGCAGGCAAAATCCACATACACTTTTATCGCTGTTGGCCGATTGGCTGAAGTGAAAAATCATGGCTTTCTGATTGATGCTTTTGATGCATTGCGTAAACAAATGCCTGATAAGAATATGCGCCTTCAGATTGTTGGTGATGGGCCATGCCGAGCTGCTTTGACTTCTAAAATCCAATCTCTGCAACTTGAAGACTGTGTTCAACTGCTCGGTGCTCGAGATGATATTCCACAATTGCTTTGTGAGGCAGATACTTTTGTGTTGAGTTCAACCTATGAAGCTATGCCAATGACCTTGCTGGAAGCTATGGCCAGTGGTCTGCCGGTAATCTCTACCCGTGTG
>JBFKSL010000738.1:0-1773 GCA_041626995.1 Ketobacter sp.
ACTACGATGGAAACTACATCTGCAGGAGACATGGCGTTAATAACGAACTGCGCCACATTGTCATCCCACAGCACAATATCGATGCGCTCACCGCCCAACTCATTGGAAACCGCTTGAACACGAGCACCACGCATACCCACACAAGCGCCCACAGGATCAACACGTTGGTCATGGGTTTTTACGGCAATCTTAGCGCGAGAGCCAGGGTCACGGGCTGCTCCCTTGATTTCAATCAGGTCTTCACCGATTTCTGGCACTTCAATCTTGAACAATTCGATCAGCATCTCTGGGCGGGTACGGCTTACAAATAATTGCGGACCACGATTTTCGCTGTTAACGCCACATAACACTGCACGAACGCGATCGCTAACACGGAAAGTCTCCCGTGGAATCATGTCATCACGAGGCAAGAGAGCTTCTGCGTTGTTACCCAGATCCAGAATCACGCTGTCACGGGTCACTTTCTTCACTGTGCCACTGATCAGTTCGCCAATACGGTCAACGAAGGCTTCGATAACCTGTTGACGTTCCGCTTCACGAACCTTTTGCACAATAACCTGCTTGGCTGTTTGTGCAGCAATACGGCCGAATTCGATGGACTCGATAGGCTCTTCCCAGGTATCACCAATATTCAGGGACTTATCAACATCGTGAGCCTCATCCAGAGTCAGGTGTCGACCGGGGAATTCGAAATCTTCATCCAAAACCACGTGCCACAAACGGAAAGTGTCGTAGTCTCCAGTGGTACGATCAATGTTTACTTTGATATCCACATCGTCGGAAGGAAAACGTTTTTTGGTCGCTGTGGCTAACGCCAGTTCAACTGCACCAAAAATAACGTCCTTATCCACGCCTTTTTCGTTCGATACGGTATCCGCTACCAGAAGTATTTCTTTACTCATCTCACTGCCTCACCCTAAGACTGTACTGTCACCAGCTTAGTCAAAATTTGGGACCAGGTTTGCTTTATCTATTTGGTTTATTGAAACGGTTAATTGCTGGCTTTCAACTTCAAAGGTCAGCGTGTCATTCTCTGCCTGCACCAATTTTCCGGTGAAATTACGCATGCCGTTCACTGCCATTTGCAAGCGTACTTTTATTTGCTCACCCACGTAACGAGAAAACTGTTGGTAGGTGAACAATGGCCGATCCATACCCGGTGAGGAGACTTCTAAGTTGTACTCTCCACTGATAGGGTCTTCCACATCCAGTATCCCGCTGACTTGATGGGATACCGCCTCACAATTGTCGATAGTAACGCCGTTGTCCGAATCGATGTAAACACGCAATATGGAATGACGGCCCTGTGACAGGAATTCGATTCCCCACAACTCCATACCCACTGCATTTACCGCGGGCTCCAACATTTGCATTAACGCTTCAGTTCGTTTCGATGACACTCTTACGCCTTTACCTGTTATGGCTGCTAGAAACAAAAAGTGGGCACCACGGCCCACCACTTCTTTATTCCTAACAAAAAGCCCCTATAAAGGGGCTTTTTAGAATTCTTACTAAACAGCTTCTTCGGAATCTTCCTGCCTAACCCCTCAAGGCCAGACCCACCACATCCATCGGCGCGGATTATAGCAACCTTAGCATGCATGGTTCAACCAAAGGTTGCATCAGATACTTTAATTGATTCTTGATTAAAGAAGACTGAACTCTCGAAGGATACGGCATCACCTGGTAAATGACACCGCCCTTAGAGGAATTGGTAGCGGGGGCTGGATTTGAACCAACGACCTTCGGGTTATGAGCCCGACGAGCTACCAG
>JBFKSL010000739.1:0-1766 GCA_041626995.1 Ketobacter sp.
AGGTTGCAATAGCCAAGTCGTCCGAAGATGCGCTGGATATGTTTCAACGAGCTGGCCCTTATCATTTACAAAAGTGGGGACAGGGAATTCAGGGAAGTGGTTATTCGAATCGAGAGTTTTGCAGGTTTCATACGGAGCTAATAAAGCGTGGTTACCCTGAGGGGGTGATTGAACTGCGCCAGCTCACGGTTGGTGGTAGACCGGCAGTAATCCACTACAATTTTTTGTATCGGGGGCGGGTTTACTTCTATTTGGTGGGCGTTAACTACAACGAGTTTGGAGATGGCAAGCTCAAGATTGGTATGCTCATGCATCTTATGGCTATAGATGACTTTCTTGAGCAGGGCTATGAATATTACGATTTTATGGCGGGCGCTTCACAGTACAAACAAAGTATGGGGGAGCAAGCTGGTAGTCTGCACTTATATCGTTTTCGAAGGCCTTCGATAAAGCGCAAAGTAGAGGATTTTGCACGGAGTATTCGTGCTCGGATGTCCAGCCTTTCTAAAAAATCATGAGCTTAGGAAATCAGGTGCAGTTGAATTCAAACCAAAAACACAATCCGTTAACTTTCGGCCCGGTACCATGGTTAGTGCTGTGGCTAGTGCTGTGTGTGGCAGTGTTTCAAGATGTTGTTGCATCGTTGATTCATGTTTGGATGAGTTCAAACACGTTTACCCACGGGCTGTTCATCTTTCCACTTATCATCTACTTCCTGTGGAAGTCGACCCATAAAATTTATCAGCAAACACCTCAGACCAGCTATTTAGCTGTATTGTTGGCAATTGTCTGCTCAATGTTGGAGTTGATCGGTTATGCTTCCAACATCAACCTTATTCAGCATGTGGCCTGGGTGGGCATTTTGTTGAGCGCCATTGTGGCATTTGTAGGCTTTCGCATGGCGTTGAAACTTTGGTTTCCCTTAAGTTTGTTTGCTTTTGTGCCGCCTATGGGAGAGGAGCTGATACCTTATCTCCAGATGATTACAGCAAATTTGTCGGTGTTTTTGCTGAAGCTTACGGGGATACCTATCCATCACAACAGTTTATATATCAGTATCCCTGCTGGGGACTTTGTTGTAGCGGAAGCCTGTTCGGGGATTCGGTTTTTTGTTGTGTGTGTCTTCGTAGGCTACATGTTTGCTTGTATTAATTTTTTGAATAATTACAAGCGAGCGGCATTTCTTCTCTTCGCTTTAGTTTTGCCCATTGTTGCAAATGGTATCAGAGTGTTTGGTATCATAATCGTTGGGCATCTAAGTGATATGAAATATGCCGTTGGGGCTGATCATCTTGTGTATGGCTGGGTGTTCTTTGTCATCGTGTTACTGATTTTGTTACTGGTGGGCCATAAGTTTAGTGAGCCAGTGCCGCGTTTTGATGTGCCTTCATTGGGTGAGTATGTACCGCAATGGCAACAGACCAAGTGGTGGCGACCGTTTCTCCTTATGCTGCTCCCGCTGGTGATTGCCGGTTGGGGCAGGTATGTTGTTGCTGAGGGAAACATTGAAAACCAGATTCAGGTGAGCATGGACCAATGGTCTGGTGTAGCCAGTGAAAGAAAGCAAATGGGGTGGTCTCCACAGCTTTCAAATACATCAGGGGAAATCTCTAAGTCATTGTTTGACGAGGGAGTTTTGTATGATGTGTATGTGGGTTGGTATAATGACAACCAGCCTGAAGCCGAGCTGATCATGTGGAGCAACCGTCTTTATGATAAAGATCGCTGGGCTTTGGACTCATCATTCACCCTGGTTTTTTCAGAGG
>JBFKSL010000740.1:0-1766 GCA_041626995.1 Ketobacter sp.
AAACTCTTGCCGCTTGTTCCTCTGAAAATCTGCAACTACCTATTGCCAGTGATCGGTTAGCCTACGTAATTTATACCTCAGGTTCTACGGGCAAACCAAAAGGCGTTATGATTGAACATGGCAATGTGGCAGCGTTAATACATTGGGCTCATAGCGTATTCAGTGATAAAGATTTGTCTGGCGTATTAGCGGCAACTTCCATTTGCTTCGACCTTTCTGTTTTCGAAATCTTTGTCACTTTGGCGGCTGGAGGAAAAGTCATACTGGCAGAGAACGTACTAGCTCTACCCCGTATCCCTGCATCCAGTGAAGTTACTTTAGTGAATACGGTGCCATCGGCTATAGCGACATTACTGCATGATGGTGATATTCCAGAAACTGTTTCCGTGATTAACCTGGCAGGTGAAGCGTTAGCGGCAAGCCTTGTGGATTCATTATATGAAGATACCAAGGTAGATCGTGTTTATGATTTGTATGGGCCGTCAGAAGACACCACATACTCCACTTACACTTTGCGTGAAAAAGGTAAACCCGCCACCATTGGTCGCCCCATTAGTAATACGCGCGCCTACATATTAAATCAGCATGGCCATTTGGTAGCACCAGGCTTGGCTGGTGAGTTGTACTTAGCGGGTGCTGGTGTCACCCGTGGGTATCGAAACCGAGATGAATTAACAGCAGAGAAGTATCTATCAAACCCCTTTGAGCAGAATCAAAAATACAGCCGAATGTATCGTACCGGCGATCTGGTTCGATATATGGAAGAGGGCAATATTGAATATCTTGGCCGTATAGATCATCAGGTAAAAGTCCGTGGATTCCGAATTGAGCTTGGCGAAATTCAGTCGGTGGTTAAAAAAGTTGCCGATGTGAAAGACTGTTTGGTGGTAACACGTGATGACGCGGCAGGCAACAAATCGCTGATCGCCTATTTGGTCACAGAAGCAGAAGGCAGCGTTGTTATTGGTGCTGTGCGCGATGAAATTCGTGCAGCGTTACCAGAATATATGATGCCTGCTGCATTTGTTTTATTGACAGAGTTTCCGCTTACACCTAATGGCAAAATTGATCGTAATGCGCTGCCTGCGCCAACAGTAGATGATTTAATGGGCGGTGGTTTTATTGCGCCACGCAGCGAGCAAGAAGAGCGTATGGCAGCCATTTGGCGCGAAGTGTTGGATATCGAATTGGTTGGTATACGTAACAGCTTTTTTGAGTTGGGCGGACATTCGTTACTGGCAACCAAGTGCGTTTCGCGTATTCGTGATGAGTTTGGTGTGGACTTGCAAGTTAAAACATTATTCACGTCACCTACCATTGAAGCCTTGTGCGAGGCATTAGAAAATGCGGAAGGTCTAACGGATTTGGCGCCACCTCCGGTGGAGCGCATTGATCGTGAAGCTGATATGCCGCTGTCTTTCGCACAGATGCGCTTGTGGTTCTTGAATCAGTTAGAGACGGGTAACTCTGAATACAATATCAGTACCTCCTACAATATGCCGGCGGCATTAAAATTAACCGGTCCACTCAACGTCAATGCATTACGTAAGGCGTTCCAAATGTTAGTGGAGCGCCATGAATCATTGCGAACATCTTTTCTGATCGACGATGGACGAGCAACACAGGTTATTCGCGAGCCCAGTGATTGGTTTATGGATGTGCGTGATTTGCGTCATCTGGATGTAGAAGAGCGCGAAGCGGAAGTGATCCGCTTAGCCGAAGATGAAGCCACACGTTCTTTTGATTTGGTGTTGGGGCCGCTGCAT
>JBFKSL010000741.1:0-1749 GCA_041626995.1 Ketobacter sp.
ATTGCTTATAGCTGGTTGAATAACATCAATAATGATGGGTAACTGTAAAGCACTTGCGGCTTTTTGATCTGTAGCGGTAAAAGTAGCAATATGTTGCCCAACATTCACCATGCCCGGAGTCCAGGTCAATCGAGCAAGCGTCGGGTTTCCTTGTGCAATAATTTCCCACTGAGCACCTGAGGGCAAGCCCAAATTATTGATAAATACTTGATCGTTAAGATCTTCATCACTGGCTTGAATATCCAGTACGAACTCCTGACCAACAATAGCTTTGATTCTTGCATTACGATCGGGCGATGGCGGTTGATCAAACTCCGGTGGCTGATTATCAACAAACTCCTGAAGATTAATTATAAAATCCGTAACAACAGAACTCTTTGCTTCTCCATTTTCATCCAGATCCTCAATGGTTACGGATAATGCATAAAGGCCTATACTCTCTGCTAGACTACCTTCCGTCCAATCAACCACTCCGGTCTGCTCGTCAATGGTTAGACCTGTCGGATTGCGGCGTATACCAGACTGTGAGAGTGGCGTAAATGTCCAACGAATCGGATCATTATCAGCATCTACGACCGGGATGGAAAAGCGACATTCGCCACGAGGACACGTCACAATTGGAGGCACACTGCTTACTGGCGACGTATTACCCAAACTTAAATCCACTAACGTTGAATAACGAAAACTTGTATCTGCAGAATTTCGTAATGAGCTTATACGACAACAACCGGATAAATACGCCTCCCAAGGTTCTCCATTTGTTTTCGTAGCAGCCGGGTACGTATGCCTTACAACACCTGGATCACCACCTGCAACAAAAGCCTGTCCTATGATCCAATCCTCTTGCGCATTAAACGCAATGACTTCAAAAGTGTAATTCGCACTTGATCCATCGCCAAAATAGAATCTTCCGGGACGAAACGTACCTCCCAAACTTGGGTTGCCAAAATACGAACGTCGATAAGCAACGATTAAGCGAAAATCAACCGTAGTTGCGCTTATGTCAGGTCTTGGTGTCCAGGTAAAATGACCATATCGCCCATGAGTCGCATTTGCTTGGCCCGCAATCAGTGTAAACAGAACTGTAACGAGTACTAACAACCATCCTTTGAATATTGTTTTCATGATTACTCTCCGTCCACACCTTTCACTTGAATTTGTACTTGTACTCTACGTTCATCACCAGGAATCACTGTTTCTGGGTTGATGTCCTGATCGACCGTCAATCGAACCGTCGGAGGAACAAACAGTTCAGTTGATAGCAGTGCATCTGGCACCACTCCATCGAGAATTGTAAGAACGACTTGATACAATCCACTTTCCAAGTACACATGTGACAAAGTTCCTAACACAACTTTTTTGTTTTCTTCTTCCGGAGCGACATCAATGGATTGTTCACCCTGCATTAAAGACACGCCCGAAGGACTAAACACTTCGTATCCAATTTGCACGGCAAGCGGCTGATTAGATGAATTTCGCAGTTGTGCACTAATTTCAACATCGGGGTTGCTATTCATCAAAGCAAACGACGGTGACACTTCAGCACCGATACTCGCCAACTTTTCGGTAGGAGACACATTGAATGCGATACTTTGCTCTGATATCAGTTGACTGGTACTTCCATCAAGCGCTTGAACAACTACTCGATATTCTCCGGGAATTTGTATTCCAGTATTCCAACCCTGTTCCAAGCTCACCACACGAGTTTCATTTGGAGCAAGCACCTCCACAGACTCAGCTAAATGCTGC
>JBFKSL010000742.1:0-1746 GCA_041626995.1 Ketobacter sp.
CGTCAATGGTCATAAGAAAACGGCCCCCAAAACGTCAATTAAATTACCCATCTTCGGATTTGAATAACTCTGGAGGAACTTTCGTACACATTACTAATAATAGTGACTGGACAATCACAGCAGTACTCACCGGCAAGTGATCTAAGCCGCGCCATTCAACAAGGCGGTACACCCTGCCTGGATGAAAACCCTAATATGATGATGACCGAGCTGGCCGTGGATCGCCTGTACAACCGTAACAGTTGTCATTCTTTAAACCCGGCTGGTAACGCAGGTATGGCAAATCACTCAGGCTTCTTTGGTACCAATGGACACCTATCATTCAAGAACTTGCACTCCATCTTTAAAGCTGCACACTTCCGTAACATGTATCAGAAGGTTCATATGTTTGCGTCATCTCCTGACAGCAACCGCACCTTAACGCCACGCCCTGCCTTCATCTCATCGATTCCAGCGGTATGGGTGAGGATGCCTTGGATCGCATTGCCTTAATGGCTGCGCGAGCCGATGCGGGTGAGTGCGACCTGATTGCCAAAGGCAATGTGTTTGGTGAAGAGCACGGGTTTGTTTATGAATCTGGCAGCTTCCGTACCGACAGCTCACACTTCCCTACAATTAGTGAAGACAAGCTGATGAATTTGGCAAAAGATGAACGTCATGCCCTAACCTTTACTTGTGTGCCTGTTGGTTCCGGTTACCGTATGGGTATCGACCGTAATGCGAATGGTATTGCGGATGGTGACGAGAGCCATAAAAGACACAGATAAAATCCTTTAACCCACAGCAAAGCCCGGAGGAATTTACGTTCCTCCGGGCTTTTTCTTTTTAACTAGAATTTCATTCTGTTCTAGCCTTTTTTAGACGCCCAAACACCCTGACAATAAGCCCCTAAAAACAAGCCAGCCAAGCAAACAAACAAAGGCCAGTTACCCGCGCCCAATCCAGCGATGGCCGGGCCAGGGCAAACGCCACTCACACCCCACCCAATGCCAAACAACACCGCTCCCATTAATGTATCTTTGGTACCGACTAAAACATGCTTGCCAAAATCGGATTCCAGAACAGGCTTCTTCATTAAACGGGGTGCCAGCTGAAAACAAATAAACGTTGTGGTCACAGCAGAACCTAAAACCAACAACAAGCCCATATCTTCAAATCGCAAAAACGATAACACCACTTCCGGTTTAATCATGCCAGACCAGGCCAAACCAGCGCCAAACAACATACCGCATAAGAGGATGACTATTTTTGAACTGAATTTCATTAAAAGCCTCCTATTTGATTGATCAAGTTAGCGCTCACAAAAGCCGCAAACAGAAACACCAAAACTGCTAATAAAGAAGGCCCCTGCAATGACGCCATACCGCAGATACCATGCCCTGACGTGCAGCCATTACTCATTCGCGCACCAAAGCCCGCAATAAAACCACCTATACCTAATTGCCACCAAGGCACTTGGGTTTGCCATGATTGAGCAGGCCCAAAGGCAAACCAATATAAAGCGGCACCAGCAATCAACCCTACTGCCAACAATATTCGCCAACCTCTGGAATCCAACAAACGCGATTGCTGAAAATAGGATTTTTGGGAAAGCCAGGAAAGAGTGCTACTAAATACGGAACTCATACCCGCCACTTGCCCCGTAAAAATAAAAATCAAACTGGTGGCTAAGCCGATACAAATGCCACCGGCTATATAGTGAAAATAGCCTAACGGGAAAAGTGATTCTATATTCATTAAGGGAAC
>JBFKSL010000743.1:0-1746 GCA_041626995.1 Ketobacter sp.
GCTTACAAACGCACCAACAGCTTCTTTTCCAATTCGGATCTCGCCGCAACTGGCTTACCTAACAAGAAAGAACTGGCGCTACTTGAACCATTTAAAGATGATCTTCCAGAACACGTGTTTACTAAGGAATACCAGTCACCCACCACAAACGGCAGCGGCCACAATCGGAAAAATATTCGCAAAGCCATATCACTTCTGAAGCAAGCCGGATGGACTTTTAAAGATACTCAACTGGTGCATGCTGAAACCGGAGAACCATTCAAGTTTGAAATACTGTTATACAGCAAAGATTTTGAACGAATTGTTTTGCCCTATATCAAAAATCTAAAAAGACTGGGCATTGAAGCCAGCGCCCGGATCGTGGATACCACCAATTACATCCGCATAATTCGTGATTTCGATTTTGATATGCTGATCGGAGGCTTTGGCCAATCAAACTCACCGGGCAATGAGCAACGAGACTATTGGTTTTCCAAATTCTCAGATCACAAAGGCAGCCGAAACATCATTGGAATTAAAGACCCGGTAGTAGACAATCTGATCGATAACATCATTTCAGCGCAATCCAGAGATGATCTGGTTGCAGCCTGTCGCGCACTCGATCGTGTATTATTGTGGAGCCACTATGTAATTCCGCAATGGCATATTGATAAACATCGCATTGCTTATTGGAATAAATTTGAAAAGCCCGCGCAACCACCAATTTACGGCGATGTGGGCTTTTTCACCTGGTGGGTAAAACAAGACCCTGCAGCACAGGATAAATAGCAACATGTTCGCATACATCATACGTCGCTTGCTGCTGATCATTCCCACTTTGCTGGGCATACTCACTTTGAACTTTGTCATCATTCAAGCCGCACCCGGCGGTCCAGTGGAACAAATGATTGCCCAACTGGAAGGCCTGGAGAGCGGAACCAGCTCTCGGATTGGCGGCGGCACTCAAGCCGAAATACGTCGCGCCCCGGACAGCAGCAACTCAAACTATCGTGGTGCCCAGGGACTTGATCCAGAACTCATTGCTAAAATCGAAAAAATGTACGGTTTTGATAAACCGCCCATGGAAAGATTTTTCACCATGGTAAAAAACTACTTCACCATGGACTTTGGCGATAGCTTCTTCCGAGACAAAAGCGTGGTGGATCTTGTTATCGAAAAAATGCCTGTATCCATATCCTTGGGGCTTTGGTCCACACTTATAGTGTATTTAATTTCTATACCATTAGGCATACGCAAAGCCATCAAACACGGAACCAGCTTTGATGTTTGGACAAGCTCCGTCGTTATAATCGGCAATGCCATCCCCTCCTTTCTTTTTGCCATTTTTTTAATTGTCGTTTTCGCCGGTGGCAGCTACCTCAACTGGTTTCCATTGAGGGGGTTAACCTCACCTAATTTTGATGAACTAACCTTTGCAGAACAGATTTTTGATTATTTTATGCATTTGGCACTACCCATTACGGCCCTGGTAGTTGGCAGCTTCGCGACATTAACCATGCTCACTAAAAACTCCTTTCTGGATGAAATTGGAAAACAGTACGTCACCACGGCGAGAGCTAAAGGCCTGACAGAAACCAAAGTGTTATACGGACACGTATTTAGAAACGCCATGCTAATAATCATCGCAGGCATTCCAGGGGCACTGGTTTCTATTTTCTTTACTGGTGCTTTCCTGATAGAAGTCATTTTCTCTTTAGATGGTTTAGGGCTATTAGGTTTTGAAAGTATTTTGTCCCGTGACTACCC
>JBFKSL010000744.1:0-1719 GCA_041626995.1 Ketobacter sp.
AAGCGCGGCGCTGAAGAAATATTGCTTGAAGAAGAACTGGTTGAAAAGCTGAAAGAAGGACGTCCCCTTCGAATAAAAGCAGGCTTTGACCCTACTGCTCCGGACTTGCACCTGGGTCACACGGTTCTTATCAATAAATTGCGGCAGTTTCAGGACCTTGGTCATCACATCATGTTCCTGATCGGCGATTTCACCGGCATGATCGGTGATCCCACTGGAAAAAACCAAACTCGTAAACCTTTAACCCGAGAGCAGGTTCTGGAAAATGCTCAGTCCTACAAAGACCAAGTATTCAAAATCCTAGATCCAGAAAAAACTGAGGTAGTATTCAACTCAACCTGGATGGAAAAGCTCGGTGCGGCAGGTATGGTACAGCTAGCGTCACGGCTCACGGTGGCTCGCATGTTAGAGCGTGATGACTTTAGTAAGCGTTTCAAGGGTAATCAGCCCATAGCGATACATGAATTTCTCTACCCGCTGGTGCAAGGTTGGGATTCGGTGGCCATGAAGGCAGATGTTGAGTTGGGCGGCACCGATCAGAAGTTCAACCTACTTATGGGGCGCGAGCTACAAAAAGCCGAAGGTCAAAAACCTCAAACCGTGCTAATGATGCCCATATTAGAAGGCCTGGATGGCGTACAGAAAATGTCCAAGTCCTTGGGGAACTATATAGGCGTGACCGACGCCCCCTCGGAAATGTACGGAAAATTGATGTCCATCAGTGATGATCTGATGTGGCGATACTTCGACTTGCTTAGTTTTCGCAGTAACGAGGAAATTGCTGAGTACAGGCGGCAAGTAGAAGAAGGAATAAATCCGCGCGATATAAAAGTGTTGTTGGCAGAAGAAATTGTAGAGCGATTCCATGGCAAAGCAGCTGCCAAAGAAGCCAACAAAGGCGCAGGCAATAAGTTTAAGTGGGGGGACATGCCTGAAGATATGCCGGAAGTGGAATTGGTGGCTGACGATAATGAAGGTATCCCCATGCCAAATGTAGTGCAGCAAGCCGGTTTAACCAAAACAACAGGCCAGGCTCGAGACATGATGAAACAGGGTGCAGTCAGGGTGGATGGTGAGCCTGTAAACGACCTGAGGCTGCGTCTCCCTAAGGGTGGCCCCTATGTTTGCCAGGCCGGTAAAAAGCGCTTTGCAAAAGTGGTAATCAAGTAGCTTGTAAGTGTCTGAAATAAAACTTTAAAAAAAGCGTTGACGGGGAGAATGATGGCCCTATAATGCGCACCACTTCGACGGGAAAGCGGCTCGGAAGGGCGAAGCGGAAGCGGCGGAGGGCTTTTATAAGGTGTTGAAAACTTTGATAAAAGCGGCGTATTTGGTCGGTTGGATGATTTGAAAAAACTTCAAAAAATCGATTGACAGGATCTGAGAGATCGGTAGAATACGCGTCCTTGCTCGATGAGGGTAAGGCGAAAAAAGACGTTCTTTAACAATTTGTTAGAAGCAATAAGTGTGGGTGTTGATGGTGGAGTATCTGCAAAGATGCTTAAATCATTGACATTCCGTCAAAGAGTAATTTGATACGCGAAGTCAGTTGAGGCGAGCACGGTCGCTGATCGTAAACAGCAACCTTAAAAATGTATTGAACTGAAGAGTTTGATCATGGCTCAGATTGAACGCTGGCGGCAGGCCTAACACATGCAAGTCGAGCGGAAACGATGGTAGCTTGCTACCAGGCGTCGAGCGGCGGACGGGTGAGTAACG
>JBFKSL010000745.1:0-1717 GCA_041626995.1 Ketobacter sp.
ACGGCCTGAATCAGAAGGCAGTAAACAATCGCGTCTTTCCTGGTTAAAAGAACAAATCAGGAAGGAAGATGAAGAACAGCAAGCTGCCAATGCGGCAAAAAAGTAAATGTGGTGTGAGCAATGACAGACGAAGATAAACCAATTGACGATGATGCGCTAGCGGATGAATGGGCTGCTGCGTTAGAAGAACAAGATGTGATAGAGGAAGCACCTCAGGCTGCACCTTTGGAAGAGTTGCAAGATGATGCTAAGCCTATAAGCGGTGATGAAAACCCAAATATGGATGTAATACTGGATATTCCAGTCACATTGTCCATGGAGGTAGGAACCACCGACATCAGTATTCGAAATCTTTTACAGTTGAACCAAGGGTCGGTTATTGAGCTTGATCGCTTGGCTGGTGAACCCCTTGATGTTTTGGTCAATGGGACGCTGATTGCTCATGGAGAAGTGGTAGTGGTAAACGAAAAGTTTGGCATCCGCTTAACTGATGTAATTAGTCCAGCAGAACGTATCAAGAAACTTGGTTGATGACATGAAGTTAATTTGCGCCGTTCTGATTTTGTTTATGTCCTCCTGGGTTTTCTCTCAAGATGATATTCAGAAGGAGAGTACGGTCGCTTCAAATTCAAATAGTACCGTATCAGTCCAGCAAGATAACTTGGCTCCCGAATCGGAAAAAGAAGCATTGTTTCGTTTAAAAGACGATGTTCAGGCAAGCTCCAAAACCTCGTTGGCGTCAAACGCTGGTACCATGTTGGCTGGTTTGGTAGCAGTGTTGGTGTTAATTGCCGCTTTGGCATGGGCTAGCAAACGTTTAAATTTGAATTTGCCGGGGGCAAGTAACCAGTTAAAGCTGGTGAGCGCAATGAGCGTGGGGCCTAAAGAAAAGGTCATGTTGATTGAAGCCGAAGGCAATAAATTGTTGATCGGTGTCACCAGTCAACACATTAGCTTGCTTAAGCAAATAAACGTTGAAGAAAAGCCCATATTAGAAAATGATTTTTCTCAAAAAATGCAGTCCCTTTTGAAGTCTGGGGGCACCCAGGATGCGTAATTTACGTAAGCTAATCACTGTATTGTTAGTGGCGGCTGGCTTGTTTATCACAAGTAGCGCTTGGGCCGAAGACCCATTTTCCATGCCAGCGGTAAATCTCATTACCAACGATGATGGCACCCAAACCTACTCAGTAACACTGCAGGTCTTGTTGCTTATGACTATGTTGTCATTCTTGCCAGCTATTGTCATGATGATGACTGCCTTTACTCGAATTATTGTGGTGTTTGGTATTTTGCGACAAGCCATAGGATTGCAACAAACACCATCGAACCAGATATTAATTGGGCTGGCGTTGTTTTTGACGGTTTTTATTATGGCTCCAGTATTTAAAGAAGTGAACAATCAAGCCATTCAACCTTATATGAAGGAGGAGCTTGGTGCACTGCAAGCAGTAGAGGCTGCCAGTATTCCGTTTCGAAAGTTTATGTTGGCGCAAACCCGCGAAACCGATTTGAATCTGTTTGTCGAGTTGGCTGGTGACGATCAGGTTTATTCTTCTTTAGAAGATGTGCCTATGACGATCGTAATCCCTGCTTTTGTTACCAGCGAGTTGAAAACCGCATTTCAAATTGGGTTTTTATTATTTATACCTTTTCTCATTATTGATTTGGTGGTGGCCAGTGTATTAATGGCCATGGGAATGATGATGTTGTCGCC
>JBFKSL010000746.1:0-1692 GCA_041626995.1 Ketobacter sp.
ATGGAAAACAGCTTACAAAAAATGGATAAAAACAAGACTCCATTATTGGTGCTATTGTTGGCTCTAAGCTATCTACTAATATCGCCTTCATCATTCGCTCAGCTGATTGTCGACGACCGCAGCAGCGTATTCAACCTATCACCTTTGCTTCATATTTATGAAGATACAACTGGCGATGTTCGAATCAGCGATTTTTTAAAGCAGCCAGACCAGTACCAATGGCTTCAATCTGAAGAGGAAATCCCTAATTTTGGTTACTCCAACAGTGCCTATTGGTTTCATATTGGCATCGACAACCATCACAGCCGTAAAAATGAATGGCTGCTTAATATAGATTACCCTATGCACGATTTTCTGGACGTGTATTATGTTCAGGATAATAAAATTATCCAGGCCTATCACGTGGGCGATCGGCTACCCCATTCTCACCGCCCAGTGGATCATCGCAATTTCATATTTCCCATCAATCTTTCTCAAACCAACACCACGGATATCTATATTCGATTAGAATCCGAAGGCACCATGAAGATGCCGTTATTTCTTTGGGAGGAAGCGGAATTTATTAAAGCAGATCAGCGTTTCATGCTTGGCCAGGGCTTTTATATTGGCTCTATGTTCATCATGTTTTTCTATAACCTGTTTCTGTTTTTTATCGTAAGAAACAAGGCCTATCTTTTTTATATTGCCTACATCTTCTTTCAAGCTTTTTCTTTTGCCATATCCCGTGGCTTTGGTTATCAATACCTTTGGCCAACTTGGCCGTTATGGAATCAAATATCCGTAATCTTTTTCCTAAGCGGCACCATTTCCTTCGCTTTATTGTTTTCTATTTACTTTTTGGACATTCGCAAATACATGCCGCGTTATTTCTATCTAATGGCTGCGGCAACAGGCTATGGCTTAGCACTGTCTCTTTGTAGTTTTATTTTTAGCTATGAAAACACCATCAAGCTTGTGGTATACGGATTACTGTTTGCCATGCTAATCAATTTAATAGCCGGTATTATGGTTTGGCACAAAGGCTCTCATGTTGCACCCTACTACACCTTGGCGTGGGTTTCTGTAATTACCGGGTTTTGTTTGTTAGCGTTGGATTATACCGGTTTAGTTGCCAGCAGCTTTTTAACCGAGAACGCAGCGCAAATTGGCTCTGCTGTGGAAGTGGTTTTACTTTCCATGGCATTTGGCAGCTTCTTTACTCAAGAACGCAACGAAAAATCTCACGCGCAATCTCAGCTTATGGAAAAAATGCGAGAGGCCTATAAGGCCCAGGCTGCCAGCGCCGCTAAAAGCGAGTTTTTAGCAAAAATGAGCCATGAGATTCGCACCCCCATGAACGGTGTAATTGGTATTGCTGAATTATTAAAAGAAACGTCACTAAACAAAGAGCAAACGCGCTATGTGGACACCATCTATAACTCTGGGCACGCGTTATTGCATTTGATCAATGACATTCTAGATCTTTCAAAAATCGAAGCGAAGCGAATGGATTTAGAACGCATTCCATTTAATCCCCATGATCTAATCGAGGAATGTTTAGCCGTATTCCAAAGCAAAGAGCTTTCCAACAATTTAAGTTTTTATACTCGCGTTTCCAAGGATATTCCCACTGTCTTAATTGGCGACCCAACGCGCTTACGCCAAGTTTTACTTAACCTCATGAGTAACGCTGTTAAATTCACCAAGCACGGA
>JBFKSL010000747.1:0-1692 GCA_041626995.1 Ketobacter sp.
ACTTCGCCTAAGCGCGAGTGTGGCGTCATGTCGGTATTCATCCGCCGAAATGCATTGTCATTTAAGCGTGTACGTACCATATCCGTAACAGTTACGCCGGGGGCGACACAGTTAGCTCTTATCCCCTGAGCGCCATATTCACAAGCTAAGTGAAGTGTAAGAGATGTAAGTCCGCCTTTCGCTGCAGAGTATGCTCCCCCCCGTCTGCCACCAACTACGGCAAAGGTAGAGGTAACATTAATAATGGCAGAACCCGGCTTCATATGTACGATTGCTTCGCGTGTGAGCCTAAATGGCGCCCTCAACATAATACCTAAAAATTGATCCAACGTTTCATCATCTGTTTCATGAAGTGGTTTTGGGCTACCGATTCCAGCATTATTAATCAAGTAGTTGATCCGCCCAAATCGATCCAGAGCTAACTCCACAATTTGTCGCGGCGCATCATCTTCAGAAATATCAACAGCGATAGTGGCAAGTCGATCTGCGTCATTAATTTCATTCTCTAGAGTCTTGAGCTTGTCTTCGCTGCGACCCACCCCAACAACACACATGCCTTGCTCATAAAGCTGTTTCGCGGTTTCAAAGCCAATACCACTACCCGCTCCGCTAATAATTGCAACTTCCATTTTTTTCTCCAATTTTTTAACCATTCTCGATATTTAATGGCTGAATCTATATATGGCTAATAGGGCAACAACGAGGATAATAAGCCATGCATCACAACACCATCTTAGCCATGCTGGACAATGCCTTACCTCCATAAAGTTCCAAATAATAAACCTGGTCTTAATTGCTGCGAATAGAATAACGCTTAGGGTTACGATGAAATTTGTGGAGGTATTAATGGATTCCTCTACTTTCAATGACTCCTCAAGACTAACTCCCCAGGAGATGAAAGTAATGAGTACCAAAAGCATCCAAATAAGCGTTAAAGGGTTTCGAATCCAAATCATCATATTTAGCGCATCAAATAAAGCAAAGCGAATATTATAACCCAGAGAAAATCCACCATATGCCAGTATGTGGCAGCAGCCTCACATTGATCCTGGTGTGGCGTGTCTTGGCTTTTCATTTTAATCATTAATATCAAAAGGAATACCAAACCAAGGCATACGTGAAGGAAATGTAACCCTGTAAACATAAAGTAATACAGGAAATATTCTTCCGATCCACTTGGAAAACCAACAGCCACTTTTTGATACCATTCAAAGCCTTTAATAAGGAGAAATAAAATTCCACAACCAATGGTTAGATATAAGAAGCGATATGTATGCCTTATCATTCCGCTTCTATTCGCTTGCACAGCAAACGCAACGAACAACGAGCTGGTCAATAGCAAAATAGTATTGAAAAAACCAATATTTTGATTTAGAGCTGCTTGGCCGATTAAAAATCCATTGGTGTCATTCGCACGATCGTAGATATAGCAAGCAAAATAACAACTGAATATCCATAAATCGCCAATAACGAAAAACCACATTGCTGGTTGGCCCGGATATCTAATAGTAGTAAAAGTAGCAGTAGCCATGGGTAATTCTTTTAAGTATTCGCTGTATCGGGAATATTCAGCTCTTCCAAAGGCTGTTCTTTAATAGCTTTGTACAAGTAAATGGTTACGCAAGTTTGCCATGCAACCCAAATAATGGTTCCTTGATAAAATGCGAGTAAGCCATCCCAGGCATATGGTCC
>JBFKSL010000748.1:0-1667 GCA_041626995.1 Ketobacter sp.
CTGTATATGGCGTGGTATCACTCTCTGTTGCCCAGCGTAGGGGACGGCCATCAGATCCTGAGTATTGCGTTAGATATTAGCGAGCGAAAGGAAGCGGAAGAACGTTTGGGCTGGCTGGCATCCCATGACCCTTTAACCGGTTTGTTTAACCGTCGCCGCTTCGGAGAAGAATTGCAAAAGTCGATTGCACACGCAAAACGTTATAATCGCTCCGGTGCTATATTGTTCTTCGATTTGGATCAATTTAAAGACGTAAACGATACCAGTGGCCACAAAGTAGGGGATGAACTCCTACGGAGAATATCGGATCGCCTGCGCATTGAAGGTCGAGATACAGATTTGATTTTTCGCTTGGGTGGTGACGAGTTTGCCATGCTGGTTCGAGAGGTGGATCGCGATCGGGTGTCTAAAGTGGCGGCGCGGCTTTGCAAAGCATTGAATGGCGTAGAAGTGATGGGTAATGGGCGGGTGCATCGGGTTTCCTCCAGTATCGGAGTAGCATTGTTCCCCGAGCATGGTGAATATGTGGATGATCTAGTGGCCAATGCCGATATTGCCATGTATCAGGCCAAAGCAAGCGGGCGCAACGGCTGGCATGTGTATTCACCTGAAGAACAGGATCGTGAGCGCACCCATGAACGGGTTTATTGGAATGAAAAAGTAAAAGAAGCCTTGGCCAAGGATAATCTGATGGTGGCCTTTCAGCCGATTCAGAACATTGCCGCCAACGAACTATCCCATTTTGAAGCCCTACTGCGGGTGATGGATGAAGAAGGTCGGCCGCTTCCTACTTTTAAATTTATACAGTCAGCGGAAACATCAGGCCTAATTCAGGAAGTTGACTTACGCATAGTGGATAAGGTGCTGGCCTACAAGAAGGTTCTGGAGAATAGGGGCATAAAAGCCACATTTGCCATTAATCTGTCGGGTGTTTCCTTCCGCAATCCTAACTTGTATGATGCTATTTCTCAAAAGCTGAATCATTACAATGTTAACCCCCAGGAAATTATATTTGAGATCACAGAAACATCCGCACTGGAGGATGCCGTGGCCACAGCCCACAAAATGCGTGATATCAAAAAGCTAGGATGCAAGTTTGCTCTGGATGATTTTGGTGTTGGGTTTTCGTCTCTGTTCCACATTAAGCAGTTGCCCATCGACCTTGTTAAAATAGATGGCTCTTTTATTCGTCATCTTCCTAATGAGCCAGAGGATCAGGCTTTGGTTAGAGCGATTGTTGAAGTGGCGAAGGTATTTGGTTTGCAAACTGTGGCAGAATTTGTTGAAAATGAAGAATCGTTGGAAATCTTAGCTCTGTTAGGCGTGGATTACGCGCAAGGTTATCATATTAGCAAGCCGGAATTTTTTGATACCCTATGGGGTGAACAGGATAAGATCGAGCGCTCCAACTAAGCTGTTTTTTAATAGGTTGCGTGAATGGCCTTAATCCCAATAATAATAAAACAAACACTAGCGCTTTTGCTTTTTGTTCTGCCTTGTATCAGTTATGGCTGGAATGAAAACAATCCATACCCGATTGCGGTGATTCAAGATAAAGTGAATGGCTATGATCTGGTACCCTATTTGTCTTATCTAAAACAGGATCGGGCAAGGTCATTAAGCTACATACAAGATCAATTATCATCTGGTGCATTCTCACCGCTAAC
>JBFKSL010000749.1:0-1639 GCA_041626995.1 Ketobacter sp.
CGCTGGCATCGGTAATGGTGCCAGAGATCATGATGGGCAGCTCTATATCGTTTTCACGGAAGTATTTGCGAACGGCGAAAATAGCAGCTCGACAATTTAGCGTATCAAATACGGTTTCGATCAGGATGATATCGGTTCCACCATCGATTAACCCTTTGGTGGCTAGCAAGTAGTTTTCCACCAGTTCATCAAAAGTCACATTGCGATATTCTGGGCGATTCACATCAGGCGAAATTGAACAGGTTCGACTGGTTGGGCCAAGTACACCGGCCACAAAACGGGGTTTGTCTGGTGTTTCCTGGGTTTTGGCGTCACAGGCTTTTCGTGCCAGGGCTGCGCCTTCTTTATTCAGTTCATACACCAGATCCTGCAAGCTGTAATCTGCTTGGGAGATGGCGGTAGCGTTGAAGGTGTTTGTTTCGATGATGTCCGCACCCACATCGAGATAGGCAGTATGAATGGCTTCGATTACATCGGGCCGAGTCAGGGACAGCAGGTCGTTGTTGCCCTTTAAGTCTTGAGGATGATCTGCTAACCGGTCTCCACGGTAGTCCTGCTCTTGCAGGTTGTAGCCTTGAATCATGGTTCCCATGGCA
This sequence comes from Ketobacter sp., assembly GCA_041626995.1. Lineage (GTDB taxonomy): Bacteria > Pseudomonadota > Gammaproteobacteria > Pseudomonadales > Ketobacteraceae > Ketobacter. Next base: position 597 of record JBFKSL010000749.1, read on the forward strand.
CCATCCAGAATCAAAATTCGCTGTTGAATGGCTTGATGCAGGGTGTCGATACGTTGACTTCGAGTTTTCATGTGTAAATTCAGGCTCTTAGTGGTAGATCGTGGGTAAATTAACAAGCCAGCTATTCTAGCAGATTGGCGTGAGGGAATGCTTCTGTTCAAGACTGAGAAATTTTCATGTTGTCTAGTGCTTTGCTCATATATTGAGTGATCACATAGTACTTGACCATGGCGCTTGGTTTTTGTGGATCAAACTGGTATCCTAGCCCAAGAAATACGTGTAGAAGGTTTAAGTATGTCAGACAGTTACATCACCGTTACCGACTCCGCTCAGGAGTATTTGGTTGGCCTGTTAGAAAAGCAGGACAATGAAGGTATGGGAGTTCGTATTTTTGTTGAGCGCCCAGGGACGCCTTATGCGGAATGTTGCATGGCATACTGCGCCGCTGGTGAAAGTGAGGAAACAGATAAAAAGTTGGATTTTGACGGTTTTAGCGCCTATATCGATGAAGCAAGTATCCCGTTTCTAGAAGATGCAGTAATTGATTATGCTAAAGATCGCATGGGTGGGCAGCTCACTTTCCGTGCGCCAAAATCAAAAGTTCCTCAGCTGGACGACAATGCTTCACTTGAGCAACGTGTTAACTACATTCTCTATAGCGAAATTAACCCTCAGCTTGCATCTCATGGCGGTAACGTTGAGTTAGTTGGCCTGGCCGAAAATGATACAGTTGCTGTGCTGAAGTTTGGTGGTGGTTGTCAGGGTTGCGGCATGGTAGATGTCACTCTGAAAGAGGGGATTGAAAAGACTCTTTTAGAGAAAGTGCCTGAGCTTAAGCGAGTGACCGATGATACCGATCACAGTGTGACGGATAACGCCTATTTCAAATAAGGCGGATAACTAAAATTAATAAAAAAGCCCTCAACCGAGGGCTTTTTTATGTTTAGCGATTTTTCAGAACATCCTTTAATTTGGATGCCATATCTTTTATGGATTTTTCGGTGGTTTCCCAATCGATACAGGCATCGGTTACGGACACGCCG
>JBFKSL010000750.1:0-1622 GCA_041626995.1 Ketobacter sp.
AATAATCAACATAGAAACCGCACTAACTGGGCCAACCAACGATATGGCGATCATCAACAAACTCAAGCCAGCAATGTTTTCCGCAGGGTGTAAATAAATACTTTCTGGCGAAGTTGGAAAGCGCGCATAGTGATGAACACCATGTACATATTTCATGGCTTTTGGATGATGCATACCACGATGCAAAAAGTAATACATAAAATCATACAACATTAAAGAACCCAGCACTTCTCCAAACATCAGCACCGGAGATGCCTTTTGATTGAAATACATTAAGCTTTCATGAAAGTGATAGAATACAGCCCAAAAGAAACACAGTGAAAGCAATCCATTTAGACCAATGTTAATTGCTTTGCGTGCTTTAGTAATACGGTAGGAGGTTGGGGTTCGAATTCGATACTTTTTAAATTTCTCAGACTGCACCATCCACGAGAAAATTGCCATTAATACACCATCGTAAGCCAGGATTGCCAAGAACCCCCACACAAACCACATTTCCATATTATCCTCCTTCTTTCTACTTCTTATTAAATATTGAGAATCGAATCAGCTTGAGCAAACTAACTAGCTTGATTTTAAGGCCTCGACCAAACATCAAACCCACCGTAGCCTTACCTATGTCATAATCTTTTGCGCCCACGGGGAATAATACAGGAGCAGGACTGAACCTACTGCGATCCCACATTACCGCTTTTTGGTTGGTGTACGAACGCAAACCATCGCGACCATTCATACGGCCATAGCCAGAATATTTAACCCCACCAAAAGGCAAATCCTGATTTAGATAACACAATCCAAAATCGTTAATACAAGTAGCGCCTGCCTCCAGTCGCTGAGCCATGCGTTTTCCTTTTACTTCGTCTTTGGTGATGACAGAAGAGTGCAAACCAAACTCAGTACAGTTGGCCAGCTCAATTGCCTCATCTTCTCCTTTTACCTTAAAAACCAGCATTACTGGCCCAAAAGCTTCCTGCGTAGCGATATCCATGCTCTGTGTTACTTCCGTTAGCACCGTGGGTGGATAAAACGTGCCTTCGTCAATTTTTCTAATTTCACCACCAGCAATTACTTTCGCGCCTTTTGCAATTGCGTCTTTCACAAGACTATCAACAACACCGATTTGCAAAGGAGAAGTAACCGCCCCTACATCCACTTTACCACCCCGTACAGGCACCCCTTGGCGCATGGCATTGGCTGCCTTACCTACGCGGGAAACAAATTCGTCATACACACTTTCAAATACAATCACACGCTCCGATGCAATACAGTTTTGTCCCAGGTTTATATAATTACCACCCAAAGCAGAATGTACTGCTTTATCCATATCTGCATCATCACAGACAATAAATGGGTCTTTACCGCCCAATTCCATCACCACTGGCGTTAAATGTTCGGCACTGCCTTCAATAATACGACGCCCATTATTAACTGAACCAATAAAGAGAATTTTTTGCACACCACTACGTACCAATGCTGCGCCCGTATCGCCAAATCCGTTTATAATTTTTACGGTATCAGGAGAGAACCCTTCTTTTAGCAAAGCTTCATCGGTGATTTTCTGAAAACGCTGAGTAGACCAAGCTACTGCCTCCGATGCTTTCAACACCACGGAGTTACCGGCC
>JBFKSL010000751.1:0-1608 GCA_041626995.1 Ketobacter sp.
CACCCAGCCCACCTGCTCCAGAGTTAGCCCTAAATCAATCAACAGAGGTTTGCTCATGGCTGAGCCAAAAGAATCGCCAATTTTGTAAAAGCTGATCACAGCGATCCATCCCCACATACCTGGCTGGCGCACAAATTCTTTAAACAGTTGAAACACATGACGAGGAGAATCGTGCTGCAACGGCTCTCCCGCCACCGCTGATTCATCAAACAACAACACAGGAATGGTGACCAATAAAATCAGCAAGGCCATTAATGCAAAAGAATTAAACCATCCCATATGCTCCATCATGATCAACACAACACCACCGCCAAACAGCATACCAATTCGATAACCACCCACCTGAATACCATTAGCCAGGCCGCGCTCTTTTGGTGGCAAAGACGCAACAGCCAAACCATCCGTAGCAATATCCTGAGTGGCTGCAATTAAATTGGATAGGAAAAGCACAATCAGCAGAAAGTAGAAACCGGTTCCATTGAGTGACTCAGGGTCGATAAAGGCAAGGCCTAACAAACATAGAAAAAAGCCAAACTGAAGTGGAAGAATCCAACTTTTTCGCCGCCCGACTCGCGAACTGCCATAATGATCCACGTAAGGTGCCCATAAAAATTTAAACGCCCAAGGCAGTGCTACCAGAGACACCAAACCGATTTTATCCAGATCCACCTGATAGCTGCGCAACATGGCCGGCAAGGCCTGACTTAAAAACCCGAAAGGCAACCCCTGGGAAAAATACAGGCACAGCAATAAACCAAATTTAAAACCAACCGAAGAGCTTTTTACCTTCAAAACGCTTCACCATCCAAATTTATGTTGGACACATAATACCCCAACACCACGCTTTCGATTGAAAAGCAGATTAAATTTATCGAAAATGGGCGCCCTAAACATAAGAGCAGTTTGAGATACAAGATGATTAAAGTTTTGATTGAGCGCACCGTTGCGGAAGGTTTAGAAGCCAACTACGAACAAACTGTAGTGGAGCTGCTGGATCACGCAGAGAAGTCTCCGGGTTACCTCGGTGGTGAGTCCTATAAAGATGCGCAACACGCCAACCACTATATTGTGATGTCGGCCTGGGAAAGCATTAATGCCTGGCAATTGTGGCTGCGATCCTCGCAACGTATGGAAATGCTCAACAAAATCAATGTATTTTTAAAAGAGCCTGAAAACTTCACCATTTTGGAACCCTGCGTGTATCAATCACGCCAAGGCATTCAAAAATAGAAAGCGGTTCAAACACAAAAAAAGCCCACCTGAATTACTCCAGGCGGGCTTTTCAAATTCCAGTAGCTATAACTTAAGGCGCTGTAGTTTCCAGAATCGCTTTTTGCAGATTACGTTGATCTTCAGAAGGTTGAACAGTTTGCATTGCCATCAACTTGCTCATGTCACCTTCAATTTTGATTTGACCAGACATGAAACCTTGCATACCAGCAGATTGGTCGTTGTCGATAAACAGACGGTGTGCCAAATCTACAGGCAGAATCATTTTGGTAGGCGCTGAATCGTGATGGCCCTGTTCAAGCATGCCAGCGTTCATACAAATGTCTACGTCACCAAAATCGGTGCCAGTAACAGTAATATTGATAACCAAATCGTGCA
>JBFKSL010000752.1:0-1603 GCA_041626995.1 Ketobacter sp.
CTATATATGGGTGGGTCTAGTAAGAGTGTGTACTCTCTTAATAATCGACCAGCGGGCCAGTTTACTTCCACCAGGAAGTTCAAGAAAGGCTCTTTAACCGGTTTGCGGGACCGAACCTTAATAACCGATTTACCCTGCTGGTTTACGATAACTTCGAATTTTAAGTCGGTTAGGAAATGGAAGCGTTCTATATTGGCCGAGCTGAAGTCGTCCGTACTGGCGAGATTTGGGAGAATTTCTGTTGCTGTCAGCTCCCTCACCTGAACCAGTTCAATTTCGGCATCCAGCGGCTCACTTAAGGCGGAGTTAAGTTTGATTTCGCCTAAACCCAGCGCATTGGCTAACCCGGGAATAAATACTCCAACACCAAGCATTGCAGCGGCAAGTTTACGAACCATTATGTATTCCTTTGCTCTTATCAACCACTGGACGGCTACGCCATCCTTTTGTTTTTTCTTAAAATTTGTTACGCATTGGTATTGTGGTTTAGCCTGACTGGCTTTACTAGGCGTCCCCGCTTTTTACATCCAAGTGCAACAAATAATCTCTAAGGGAACTAACAAAATTGAAAGCTACCCCTAACAAGGATAGCTTTCAATTGGCGGTTGTCAGGCAAATTCTTGAATAATCGTGACTCAGTTAGCTGATTAATCTAGAACCAGGCTGACAATAGTGAGGTAAGTATCAATTATAAATAGTGTTTTATCAACTTTTCAGCGATTTGTACGCTGTTTGTGGCTGCACCTTTACGGACATTATCGGCGACGATCCACATATCAATTCCACGGGGGTGAGATATGTCTTCGCGGATACGACCAACGAAAGTATCATCCTTATCAGCAGCTTCCGTCACGGCTGTTGGATAGCCACCATCTTCACGACGGTCCAGCACGGTTACACCATCTGCTTTTTCCAATAATTCACGCACGGCCTCAGCGCTGATTTTCTCTTTGGTTTCGATATGAACCGCTTCTGAGTGGCCAAAGAACACAGGGATACGCACACAGGTTGGATTTACCTTTATGCTGTCATCTCCCAGGATCTTGTTGGTTTCCCACACCATTTTCATTTCTTCTTTGGTGTAACCATTGTCTTGGAATACGTCAATGTGAGGCAACGCATTAAAAGCGATTTGCTTGGGATACACTTCCGTTTTAACCGGTTGCGTGTTGAGAAGATCGCGTGTTTGTACAGCCAACTCTTCGATGGCTTCTTTACCCGTACCGGAAACCGCCTGATAGGTGCAAACGTTTATACGCTCGATTCCTACGGCATCATGAATTGGCTTCAGGGCCACCATCATTTGAATCGTTGAGCAGTTGGGGTTAGCAATGATACCGCGATTGGTGTGCTCAGCGATTTTCTCTGGATTCACTTCTGGAACGACGAGAGGAATGTCATCGTCATAGCGGTAGTGTGAAGTGTTGTCGATTACCACACAGCCTGCAGCAGCAGCCTTAGGAGCGAACTCTGCAGAAATTGAACCACCTGCAGAAAACAGCCCAATTTGCACTTTGCTGAAATCGAATTCCGCCAGGTTTTCGACTTTAATGTTTTTGCCTTTGAATTGAATGGTTTTTCCCGCAGAACGTTCGCTGGCCAG
>JBFKSL010000753.1:0-1560 GCA_041626995.1 Ketobacter sp.
GGGCGTTTTGTTGAGGCTGGCTAAGCAAGCTAACTAACCCCAGCAATAGAAGGGCAATAATCCAACTTGTTACGATCGATTTAACGTTCATGGTAAAGCCGCGCTTGAAGGTTTTTATTTCAATCTATTGTCTCACACCGGTCTGGGACTTCAGCCAACTATCCAAGATCTATTTTGTGATTTTTTACCATTTCACCTAAGGGGCGCGGCGGGGCTTAAGTGAACTTTGGGCGGTTTCACTAATCTACATTCAGAAGCAATTCATCAGTTTAAAGGATTTAGAATGGCATCCCGCTTACTTAATTCCCCCAATGGTTATGGCTGGCTCAGTATATTTTTGCACTGGGTAACGGTTCTGCTGGTGGTGGGGTTATTTGTGGGAGGTGTTTATATGGTGGAGTTGACCTATTACGACAAGCTTTATCATATTCTTCCTGAGTGGCATAAAGCGGCTGGGTTGCTGCTGTGTGCTCTAACCTTGCTACGGTTGGTGTGGTTGCTGGTGAGTAGGCCGCCTCACTTACTTTCTGCCCATGGATTTATGAATGCATTGGCCAGGCTGGTTCATGGCTGTATGTATGCGGGGTTATTTGTGCTGTTTGTTTCTGGATACATTATCACCACTGCCGATGGTAGTGATATTCATTTGTTTCAGTTTATTCACCTGCCCGCCTATGGGGAATGGTCATCAGAGCAGGCGGATCTGTTTGGAGAAATTCATCAATGGGGTGCTTATGGATTCATGGCTTTAGCCGCAGTGCATGGTGCCGCAGCGTTGTTTCATCATTTTGTTGTGAAAGACGCAACGTTGATGCGTATGATTAAACCTAATGTAAGAAAACCCAATTCAAATTAACAAGGAGCCTGAAGCATGAAAAAATACTGGTCACGATACAGCACTGCGGTTATTGCGGTTGTGTTGCTGAGCTTCCAAGGTGTGTCTTATGGCGCAACGGAAACTTATGTTATGGATACCAAAGGCTCTCATGCCTTTATCCAGTTTAAAATACAGCATTTGGGGTTCAGTTGGTTATTGGGCCGCTTTAACACTTTTGAGGGTGAGTTTCAGTTAAATAAGGATAAGATCGAAAACTCAAAGGTAAACGTTACCATAGATGTGGCCAGTGTGGATTCTAATCACGCAGAACGGGATAAGCATCTGCGTGGAGAAGATTTCTTTGAAGTAAAAAAATTCCCGCAAGCCACATTTGTTAGCACTAAGGTGGAAAAAACGGGCGATAAAACCGCGAAGGTGACGGGTGATTTTACCTTAAAAGGAATTACCAAGCCGGTAACTTTGGATGTGAACTATATAGGTGGAGGTGATGATCCGTGGGGTGGGCATCGACAAGGGTTTGAGGCTACAACACAATTGCGGTTAAAAGATTTCGGTATTAACTACAATTTAGGGCCAGCTTCTGAAGTGGTGGATATTTATATTTCGGCAGAAGGTGTTAAGAAGTAGCGGAATGGAAGTTAAAGAAGAAGGGCAGCGTTAGAGCTGCCCTGTTTTATTCTAATTAAAGTCAACAGAGGTATCGTTGTCTGCAGTGACGGAAA
>JBFKSL010000754.1:0-1559 GCA_041626995.1 Ketobacter sp.
AGCAGACAACAAACTTAAATACGGCTTTATACAAAAGCCGTTGCGCATGCAGCGGTTAAAAGAAACCATTTTGTCAGTGGAAGCCAAACAGTTGTTACCGGTTTTACCTATGTTGGGTCAATCCAATGTTGTGCCTTTGCAAAAACACCGGGTCTTGGTGGTGGAGGACAACCAGGTAAATCAGCAAGTGGCTAAAGGGCGGCTGGAAAAATTAGGCTATGATGTGGCTATTGCCGATAACGGTGCCACGGCAATTGAGCTGTTTCAAAATCAAAACTTTGATTTAATCTTTATGGATTGCCAAATGCCAGTACTAGACGGTTTCCAGGCTACTCGTCGCATTCGCCAACAAGAGCAAACCTCTTCTAGCCATATCCCCATAATCGCTATGACCGCACATGCCTTGGCAGGAGACAAAGATCAATGCCTGCAGGCAGGAATGGACGATTATGTGGCTAAACCCTTCAAAACTGAAGAATTAAAGCTGGTGCTGGAGCGTTGGTTATAGCCAACTGAGTATGAAATAATGAAGGCATGAAAAAGACACCGAAACTCACTGACATTGCAAGTCAGATCGAAACACAAAAACATCCCCCTCTGGAAAAATGGAATCCGTCGTTCACAGGTGATTTGGATATGCGAATCGCACGCGACGGCCGTTGGTTTCACGAGGGAGGCGAAATCAAGCGCCTGCCGCTGGTAAAATTGTTTTCCTCCATCCTGCTAAAAGAAGAAGATGAATATTTTTTAATTACCCCGGTGGAGAAGTATCGCATTCACGTGGAGGATGCTCCTTTTGTGGCGGTAACTGTAGATACCTACGAAGAAGATGGCACCGCTTATCTGGTCTTTGAAACCAACGTGGGTGATAAAGTGGTGCTAGGCAGAGACCACCCCATGCGAGTAGAGATTGACCCGCAAACTCAAGAACCTTCCCCTTATATTTTGGTACGTAAAAATTTGGAGGCATTGGTTTCACGCAATGTGTTTTATCAGTTGGTGGATCAGGCTGATGTGGTGGAAGGGGACAATACTGAGTTATTTGTAACGAGCGGAGAGCAAAGATTCAGTTTGGGGCGTTTTTAGATGTGAGCCACCCAGAGCTTCTTCTTATAAAATAGAGTAATGGGAAGGGCGCTTATTTGAAGAGCCCTTCTTTTTATCGCTTTGAAATTTTTTATGCTAGAGAAAGTTTAGTCTTAGCCTCGAAGTTATCGAGCGAGATATCCCGTAGAGACCGGGAAATAATGTCTGACGTGAAATTCCCATGTTATTAAGTTCCAAAATAAGCCTGTGTTTAGATGTAGAAGGGATTATGACTTCAACCATAGGACCCATTATAGATTCTTGGCTAACTAAAAGGTCGCTATCATAAACGGGAAACTCTTCATCGTTAGCAGGTAATGGAAAAACAGAATAATAGCTACCTGGGCTAGTTTTGGATCCATCAATGTAAGGAGTTTCGCAGAAGTGGACTTGATCCACGTTATAATTGTTGCTGTTAAACTCAACGGTTCTATGGGGAGAAACCATATAAACTACGCCATCAGAATTATGAT
>JBFKSL010000755.1:0-1557 GCA_041626995.1 Ketobacter sp.
CTACTTGCCAACTGCTTATACAGCGCGGCCATCTCTGGTAACGATACAACACAGGGTGCACACCAAGAGGCCCAAAAATCCAAATACACTACTTTGCCGCGCAATGAAGACAAACGCAGGGTTTCATCACCAAGCAAGCTGGGTAACCAAAAATCAGGGGCTGGCTCGGCGCGAGCGCCGAAACCAGCCATGCAGATTACAATAACAACTAAAACCTTTCTCATAAGCGAGCGCCTCAAACCTTTATAGTGTTTTCAGATACTCTACTAAGGCCCTTACCTCTGCATCGGATAATACAGCGGTAAACTCATGACCTTTATTGCTGTTGCTGAACTCATGGGAGTTAAAGATTTTACGCTTATCGATTTGCTTTTGGGTGTAATAGGGTTTGCTGATAAAGCCAAGCAACCACATATTGTCTTTCAATGAATCGATCCATTGATAAAGCAAGCCATTGATCACTCGATTATCACCACTACACTCTTCTACAGAAGGATCCTGACGACTGCATAATTCAGTGTATTTCCAGCCCACTTGATCAGTGAGGTCATAGGCATTCAGGCTCATATCGAAACCTTTTATTTTGCCTTCCACCGGCGAATCGAATCGCTGCCAAATGGTGGGCCGCTCATCAGGTTTTAACACTTGGCGCAAAGTAGGAACAGAGCCGTTGTGGAAGTATGGAGAAGATGCCCACACACCGTAAAGTGGTGGTGCAAGATAACCAAATTCTTCCACCCAGCCACAAGCGCCTTCTACCGGACGCCCATCAGGATTAATAATCGGATAGGCAATATCATCAATAAACTCTTCTAAAATTTTCTTTTCACCTGGTGGTTGATAACCTGGCATACCATCGGGGTAACCCCACCAGGAACTTTCAAACACTTCTCGCACCTGAGAAGAGATTGCAACGGCACGGGCCGGATCGGTTTGAATGATTTCTAGAGGAACAAGATAAGAAGCCACTCCTTCTAGTGCAGGGTCTTCAAGGAAGTTATCGTCGTGCACATAGCGAGGGGAATAAACACCATGACAACCCGCGCAAGAGCCATTGCCTTCTGGGCGAGGAATATCAGAGTTTCCTTCGCCTGCCCACAAATCTCGATTATGAAAAATTACAGCTCCGACCTTCGCTAGCTCTTCATTAATCTCACCAGGAAAAGGCGGTGACACTTGCGCATCCACATAAGCTTGTAGATCCTGATCATGAAGCTCAGTAGCTTCACGTCGGGAAGCACCGCTTCTTAACAGGTTAAGTTGGTCGGCTGCAGCCATATCAATGCGGGTAGCATCAACCGACAGCCCGCCATCAAAAAACTTACGAGGACGATGGCTTACGTTCCACCAATTTGGCATATCCTGATTACCATGGTAGGAATGATTAAATGGCAGTTTCAGTGGGTTGGGCGCAAGAGACAATGTGTCCACATCCCAAACCATAGTGAGCATATCAAACGCGCCTACTGCGTTTGATGTACCACGCTGATTATTCAAAGAAATAGGTATTGCGCCTACTAAACCTTTAGTTAAATCACGCATCAACACCATCATATC
>JBFKSL010000756.1:0-1554 GCA_041626995.1 Ketobacter sp.
AGATGATTTTAGATCTGCCATCGTATATGTGCCATTGGTGGAGCAGCAGGCTGGGGTAAAAATCGATTACAAAGAGTTTTCTGATGCCTTGGAAAAGGAAGTTCGCCAAAAATATCAGACAGGAAAATTTAAAATCCATATTGTTGGTTTTGCTAAGAAGATAGGTGATTTAATTGAGGGTGCTTCGGGCGTCGCTCTATTTTTCCTTATTGCCATTGCCATTACCTTTGTGTTGCTGCTGGTAGATTCAAAGTGCTTTAGCACCAGTTTTATTGTCATTTTTTGTTCAGTGATGGCAGTGTTTTGGCAGGTGGGTATTTTGGTGTTGCTGGGTAAAGGGATTGATCCTTACTCCATGTTAGTACCTTTTCTTATTTTTGCTATTGGTGTAAGCCATGGCGTGCAATTGATAAATGAATTTGCCGTGGAATCTTATCGAGTTAATTACAAATTAGAAGCTGCTCGCCTAACGTTTAGGGCTCTCTACATTCCTGCTTTGCTAGCACTGGTAAGTGATGCCATTGGATTTATGACACTGTGGAGTATCGAGATCAAAGTAATACAAGATTTGGCAATCTCGTCGGCTTTGGGAGTGTTTTCTTTGATACTAACCAATTTGCTGATGATTCCTCTCTTGCTCTCTTACTCGGGTGCCAGTTCCCGAGCGGTGAAAGCAGCAGAGAATAGAGCTAACAGTGAGCATGTTTTTTGGCGCAAGATTTCATCTTTTGCCAGCCCTAAAGTGGCTGGCATATCCGTGATTATTGCGGTCATTGGTGCTGGTGCTGGCTTGTATATCAGCAAGGACTTGAAGATTGGTGACCTTGATCCAGGCGCGCCAGAGCTATGGCCAGATTCACGATATAACCTGGATGATAAATTTGTTAACGATAACTATTCGGTAAGCGCTGATGTTTTAGTGGTGATGGTGGAAACGCCTGAAGGAAGTTGTACACAAGCCGCTCCTATGCAGGTGATCGATGATTTCATGTGGCACATGGAAAACGTGGAAGGGGTACAGTCTGCATTATCCGTGGTAACTGTTTCCAAGCGCGTTATTACTGGCTTTAACGAAGGCAGTTGGAAGTGGGCATCGCTCACCAAAGTGCAGGATATATTAAATAATTCCACGCAAACTCTGCCCGCAGGTTTGGTGAATGTGAATTGTGCTTTGGCGCCTGTAATTATTTTCTTGGATGATCATAAAGCTGAAACGTTGCAACGCTCAGTTACAGCCGTACGTGAATTTGCTGCAGAAAATGATGACCCTGACGTAGCGAAATTTGTATTGGCGTCGGGTAATGCCGGGGTAGAAGCCGCTACCAATGATACCATTTCCCATGCACAAACCATGATGAAGGTTCTGGTATATGGTGTGGTTTCTTTGCTTTGTTTGCTCACCTTCCGCTCGTTGCGTGCGGTGATCTGTATTATTGTGCCTTTAGCCTTAACCTCTATATTATGTCAGGCATTAATGACCGTGTTGGGTATAGGCGTTAAGGTGGCCACATTGCCGGTTATTGCGCTGGGTGTGGGTATCGGTGTGGACTACGG
>JBFKSL010000757.1:0-1545 GCA_041626995.1 Ketobacter sp.
GATGTGGCGGTGATCCGTTCCACAACAACCACCAAATACCGCCAGGTTTTTAAGCTTGGTTTGTAAATCACGATAATTTTCACCCAATTCTACCGGGTTTCCTTCATCCAGCTCTTCACTATTATCCAGTTCTTCGTGACTCTTTCTGGAAGAATTAGCGCGTATGCCTTGAATTCGCAGTGCCCACCGTTCGTTTTCCAGCACGTCTTTAAAGTGGCTCGGGTGCGCGCAATTTACCATATAGTATTCAGGCCCGTTATTGGTGGCTTGATCCACTTTGCTAATGGCTTCGCTTAGTGGGGTGCCATCAATCAATTTTCCATCGGTCTCCACCGTAAATGAAATCACCGCAGGTACACCGGCAATCTGAGCTGCCCAAACGATACCAATCGCTTCTTCCACATAATTCATAGTGAAAGCAGACACCATATCCACTCGCTGTTGAGCAAATACGTTAATCTGAAATTGGTGATAGGCTCTTGCCTGTTCAGCAGTCATTTTAAATTCAGGTTTATATCCATCCCCGCGTGGGCCTATGCAGCCACTAATTAATGTAGGTGTGTCGGAATGAACTGCTTGAATTTGTTTTAACTGTTCTATGGCTTGTACATTGATTTGTTTAAGCTCTTGAAGATTCATACCCATTCGATCTGCCCAGTCGGGGTTGGCACGCCAAGTGGGGGATTCCAATATAAACCCTACACCTTTTTCTTGCGCTATTTTGATGTGCTTGTCGAAATATTCCACTAAACGTTGTTGGCCTTCTTTTGATTCCAGTAAGGTGAACGCCGCGAAGTGGGGTAAATCGATACCATCGTGGAATACTAAGGTAGTTTCAAGGCCGCTGTCGGTAAGGTATTGCTGATTGTTTAGTAGCGTGTTGCTGTTCATGATATTTTCCTGATTTCCCTGTGAAGTTGTAATGCTTTGTCATTGGCGATGGTTATTAGTGTATGGAGGGAGGAGGTTGATGTCAGTGGACCACAGGTACGGAATCCAATGGTACTATTCACACTTAAACTATACCTTTGGTACAGTAAGGCTTTTTTGGGGAAGGTTATGTCTACAAAAACAACCAATGCTCGCGAACGTATCCTGGAAACAGCAGAAGCCATCATTCTGCAAAATGGGTACTCCAGTACCTCAATTGACGATATTTTACAGCAAGCAAACATCACCAAAGGAGGCTTTTTCTACCATTTTAATGGTAAGAAAGAACTGGCCCGTGCCTTAGTGGAGCGTTACCTGCAAAAGGACAATGAAATTTTTGATGATCTGCTACAGCAGGCTGATGCACAATCGGATGATCCGTTAAAGCGCATGTTGATTTTTTTGGATCTGTTTGCGGAGATGGTGGAAAATCTGGACGCGACTCATCCGGGATGCCTCGTGGCAGGCTTTACTTATGAAAGCCAGCAGCTGGATGACGAGGTTAAGGAGTTGATTAAGCAAGGCGTGTTAATTTGGCGGAAAATCTTTTTGATTCGCTTTGAGAAAGTTGCTGAAAGTTATCCGATAAACACCAATATTGAATTGATGGATTTA
>JBFKSL010000758.1:0-1536 GCA_041626995.1 Ketobacter sp.
ATTGGGTATGGAGGTATCAGAACAGGAAAAAAACGCCATTATACGATCAATGGAATATGGTAGAAAAATTTCCACCTGGGCAGAAAAAGAAAATGGGTTTCCCTATCGACGTGACGCTCATGCAAAAGCCACAGGTTGTGTGCGAGCCACATTTTCTGTAAACGGAAATATTCCAAAACAATTCCGTAGCAGTGTGTTTTCTAATCCAGGCGATGAATATCAAGCGTGGATTCGTTTTTCTAACGGCGATATGTTAGTGAATCCCGATTCCAAGCCAGACGCCAGGGGCATGGCGATTAAGCTGATGAATGTGCAAGGAAATAAAATTGCACCCGAGCTTGAGGGGGCAAAAACCCATGATTTTATCATGACCAATTTACCCACTTTTTTTAATCGCAATATTTTCGACTACGTGGAAGATATGAAGCACCTAGCCGAGAAACAACGCTTAGCCTGGTTTGTTAGCCTATGGCCGCCCCGCTTTCATCCTCGTCGTTTATACATAGCCGCCAAGACAGTGTCGTCGACCATTTCCTCGCCCTTACAGCCCCAATACTATTCTATGCTGCCTTATCAGTTGGGTGACACAGCAGTAAAATTTTCCGTTCGACCCTGTGCGGGAATACAGTTCAAGGAAAACACAGGTAACCGTGATCATGATTATTTAACCGAAGCCATGGAAAGCCACTTGGCAACGGAGTCAGCGTGCTTTGATTTTATGTTGCAAGAAAAATTACCGGGGAAAAATTTACCATTGGATGACGCTACCGTGGAATGGAGTGAAAAAGATTCTCCCTTTGTTCCTGTGGCACGAGTGCATATTCCACCGCAGTCATTGACCAGTGAAGAGCAAATGAACTTTTGCGAAAATCTTTCGATGAACCCGTGGCATGGTGTGGGCGAGTGGTTGCCCCTGGGCAGTTTGAATAAGGCCAGAAGATTAGTGTATCACGCGGTCTCGGAATTTCGGCATAAACAAAATCAGGCGGAAGTGTTTGAGCCAGAAGGTTGGTGTTTGGATCAGAATCAATCTTGCGATCAGTCAAAACTGGTATATCAGTTTCCTGTTAATGAATCCTTACCGCGATGTTTCGATGAGATGTATCAACCAATTCAAGGTTCAGCGCCAAAATCACATTGTTATCAGAGCACTAAACATAACGAACCGCACCACCGTCAACACGAATATTCTGCCCATTAATAAAACCAGAACGGGGGCTAGAAAGAAATACCACTAGATCGGCCACCTCTTGGCGAGTAGCCAAACGACCGCTAGGATTGGGAAAGTCGTGCTCTACAATTTTGGATTGCAGAGATTCCCAATCCGTTGGCCAACCTTTTTTCTGCGCTCTGAGTTGATAGGCACGTTCCATTTCCATGGTATGAATCAAACCGGGGGAAACCGTGTTTACCGTAATGCCGGTATTGGTTAATTCTTTTGCCAGGCTGACCGATGAATTCGATAGCGCTGCTTTTGCAGCATAGTAATGTGGCATGATGGCATTGGGCTGATGATCTCCCATGGTACTTAAATTA
>JBFKSL010000759.1:0-1456 GCA_041626995.1 Ketobacter sp.
GACTCACCAAAAGCTTGATGCGTACGCTCGAAAAATTCCAGTTTGTCTACCAGCGAGAAATCGGTAAATTCGGTTTCGCAAATCCAGTTCAGGGAATCACAAACTTCCTGTAAATAATCCGTTATTAAATTCTTAGTGCCGAAGTAGCATTGCTGATAAAGCTGTGCATTTGCAATGCGGCCCAGGTTGCCGTGCAGGCCTTCGTTAATATAGAAAACAAGCTGGTGCACATCACCACGCTGACGAGCTGTACGTAGCTCGTTGTAGCGCAGACGAATCATTTTATAGTCGTAGTGGGGCGACGCGTCTTCTTCGCGCCACTCTTCATTGCCAGAAAGCCTATCGTACTCCTTCGCGGCTTCGGCCCAGGCTTGGTAATCCTCGGCCTGTTGCATGGTTTCCAGACAAGCTTTCAGCGCTCGTTTCATCATTGTATTGAGTTCCCCTGTACAGCTAAAAATATAAAGACATCAGGTGCTTATGTTCTAGTTTAGTTCACCTACAATGTTTAACACTGATTCGAAATAGAATCAGCAGAGGGATGTTATCAATTTATGCAAGATTTGCGGCTTTTTGTAAACCGTCGAAAGTGGCCATCGATTACCTGACAAGCCCCTATGATTGGAACCAGCGGGTTCAAAGGCCCTTCAATACAACCCCAGTAATACCATTTCTATCAATTACTTATCCCCATTTAGAGTAAGTTGTCGGCCCCTTTAAATTAGCAAAAGGAGCACAATGACTTAGGGCAATCAATAGCTTTTGGTTATAAACATAAATCCAGGTATGGCCGTATCGCCTAACAAGCTGGCCAATTTACCAACCTATAAAGACGATGACTACTGATCGGCTTCCAGAAGATGCGCGGATAGTCGTTTTTTCACATCACTGGGAATAGGAACGGATTTTCGGGAATGCTTATCGAAATTCACCATGGTGGCGGTGCCTGTGGCTTTTAGAGTTTCCTCTTGCCAGGCCTCCTGGCCCACCAGAATCGAGGAAGTGCCAATGCGCAAAACATAGGTGCGTATTTCCACCGGCTTGCCAAAAAACATTTCTTCTAGGTATTCGATTTCGATTTTGGCCAGCACCAAGCTGACTTCTTCGGTGGTGAGGCTAGGGTTGAAGATGCGAAGAATGGATTCTCTCCCCTCGAGAAACCATACGGGTAGAACAGTATTATTGATATGGCCCAGTGCATCCGTATCACAGAAGCGTGGGTTAATAGCCAACGAGAACATGGCGTCTGGAATAGTCATTATTATATTTTCTCCATCGCTGATCATAATTTGATCTGCATTTTTCTAGCTGCTGAATTATACACGGAGATTTGCCTAGTTTCTTACAATTGCAGCAAAAGTCTTTATAACATATTGAGCTAGCAGGAGTTTTTTTAAAGAAAACTGTTCTTGAGGAAAGCTTGAAATATGCCGAGCATCGATTAAACATACCCATC
>JBFKSL010000760.1:0-1453 GCA_041626995.1 Ketobacter sp.
AATAAACAATAAAAAGCTACTACATGAACTGATATTTGAGGTGCCATATAACAACAAATTGATCCCTATTCCTTTTTTACAACAACAACTGCTTCAACTCGTGATGAAAGGGGCTGCCCGTTCGCACGAGCAGTATGAGATCAGTACCACACCCGAAACTTTGTTTTTGATCACCTCTGCCACAGCGGGAACAATATTAGGGCTCGCCTTCTCACCCCAATTTGGAATGGCAAGTGACAAAATACTTGATGAGTTGTCCGCCACCGTTATCGGTTGGTTACTAAAAAAGTGAATACATAAAAAAACATGTCACTTGATAGAATGGACGTGTCACTTCAAGTTTCTTTGGATTAAATTCCCATAATTTCAGTAAGTTAGATACTTGGCACAAGTCTTGACTACTCTCCTGTGAAACAAAACTTTTAACACCGACCAGTTCAGGAGAAAACCCATGCCAAAAATTATCGCATTACGATGCAATCACGAAGCCGGATTACAATGCACCATTCCCGGTGCAGCTCAAGTGATCTATCAAAACGGTGCGACCTCTATTGATGTTAATTCCATCCCTCAATCCCATCGTGGTGAAGTGGATTGTATTGTGATGTATGGCAGCCATGGAAACTTCGTTGGCACAAAACCCACACAGTTGAACGGCCTCAGCGCTGATGTTGCTGAAACGCTTGCCGGGCAATTAATGAGCCTGGGAATCAGCGCTTATACGATAATATTGGATTGCTGTTTTAGCGCTGGCTTTATACCGTTATTCAGTGGCCTGCTAGTAAAAGGCCGAACCAAACCCGGAACCATACTGGCTCATTACGGCAGCGCAGCCGGAACCATGGCGTCGAATTTGGGTACTTCTCAATACACAGCACGCAATGCCGCTACCTCCAAGTTTGATGACTTGGGCAGTTTTGGCTTGGATTTTGTTTCTCTAGGTATTTACGTCGATGGACCGAAAAACCCGAATTATTACATCAAATCGGTTGGCAACTTGAATCAAGCCAGCACCGATTATATTGCCACCATTTCAGGGGCAGGCAGTGAAGCCTCAGATATAGTGGGTTTAAAAACCTATCTAAAATCAGAAGGCATCGTGATTAAGGAATCTTCGGCTCAGATTGTAAAATCGGTAATGCAAAATTCCATTATTGTGTAAATGGTTATCTTGTTAAGCTGCTGCCCACTGAGGTAGCAGCTGCAGGTTTGAAATCCAACCTTCTGGTTGGTTCTCAGTTAGTACGCATTTGATGGTCGATGGCTGCGTTGAGTGCTGGGGTGACGATGAATCCTTCGAAAATCTGTGCAACATCCTTTATAGGGGCTGGGTCTTTCTGTTGCAACCACCATGTCAGTAGTTCCACCGTTGATGCTACAAATATCGCAACGGCAACATCCTTAGGAGGCCAGCCTTCAGAAGCTATGTAAGCGTGGCTCACTTCCCTGGACA
>JBFKSL010000761.1:0-1352 GCA_041626995.1 Ketobacter sp.
ACAGCTTAACTAATTCTTTAGAAGGATCTGCAACTGCGCTAATCCTCATATCCTTTATCATGTTAATGCTACTAAGATCGCTTCGATACGGTGCAATCAGTTTAATTCCGAACATCGTGCCTGCAGTTTTCGGTTTTGGAATTTGGTATTTGTATTCACAAGGTCAGGTGGGTTTAGGCCTCACCTGCGTTGCCATCATTACTATCGGTATTGTGGTAGATGATACTGTCCATTTTCTTGTGAAATACCAAAAAGCCATGAAGGAACACAAAGGCGATACGGAACAAGCAATACGGAGCACCTTCAAGCAAGTTGGTAGCGCACTATTTATGACAACTGCTGTTCTCGCTAGTGGATTTGGTGTTTTGGGAACATCTCAAATTATTATAAATAGCGCACTGGGCCAAGTTACCTCAATAATACTTGTCTCTGCTTTTCTATTGGATATCGTGCTACTTCCAGTGATTTTGATGATAATTGATCGCAATCGTAAATATCAATATTCAGGTGTAGAACTAGCAAACACAGTGCAAACCAAGCAAACTGAAAAAATTTATGGCGAAAAGCCGAAAACCCCTGAACCCGTGATTTGATGTTTACGGCAGAGAAATAAAATGGCAGATGTTTCAATAGTTACTGGTGGTGCAGGTGGTATGGGGCTAGCTGTTGCAAAATTATTAGCCAAAAATCACTGCGTGATAATCTGCGACATTAATAAAAATAAACTTGAGCATGGGTTATCACTGTTAAAGAAAATCAATGAAAATGTTTATGGCATAGAATGTGATATTACTGACTCTGCTTCAGTGGATAGACTTTTCAAAAACGCTTTAGAAATGGGCAACCTTGTATCCGTTGTGCACACAGCAGGAATAAGTCCACAGATGGCTGATGCCAAAGAAATCATGAGAGTGAATACTTTGGGTACGATTAACATAACAGAATCGGCGTTAGATTCTGCTCAACTGAACTTCGTTTTAGTTAATGTGGCATCAATGGCTGGTTACATGCTACCAAACCTACTCGTTCCCACACGGGCCTATAGACGAGCGTTTACAAACGCTGAAGCTTTTCTTCGAAAAGCTCAGTTAATGTGCCACTTCATACCCATTGAATTTTATCGCAGGGGGTTTGCGTACTGCGTTAGTAAAAACTTTGTAATTTGGTACAGCAAAAAGAATGCGGCTCGTTTCGGTTCAAAAGGTGCTCGCATTGTTTCCGTTTCACCAGGTTCATTTGATACTGAAATGGGTCGGCTAGAAGAAAAAAGCGGTTCAGCGGAGATGCTGAAGTTAGCAGCACTAAAACGTTTTGGTCGCCCGGACGAAATTGCTGAACTACTCTTATTCTGC
>JBFKSL010000762.1:0-1321 GCA_041626995.1 Ketobacter sp.
CATAGATATTAAACTGGTAGGGGTTACCGTGGATTTCCAAGTATTTCAGGGCGGCGGCTCGTTCATCTTTGTAGTTCAACCCCATTATCGTAATGCCGCCTTTTGCCAGCTCATTTAGAACGGGGTGCTCCAACTGACAAGATGGACACCAGGTTGCCCATACATTTAGCAACAACGGCCCTTTAAGTTGCTGCTGTGAAACAGTAACAGCGCCATTTTTTAAAGTGGGTAATTCGAACACAGGTACTTTCTGATCCACTCTTGCGGAAGGCAGCAAGGAAGGGTCGCTGTCTAATGCACTGGCAAAGAAATAGCCTAATACCACCACAACAAAAAATGGCAGTAGATATAAAAGTCGTTTTCCAGCCATCAGGCAGTGCTCCCAGTTACTGCATTCACCATGGAAGATGCTTTTTGTTTTATTTTTACCCGATAGCGGCGATCACTCATGGCAACAAAACCACCTAGCGCCATCACCACGCCGCCGCCCCATACCCAGCGCATAAAGGGTTTGAAATAGATTCTAACCGCCCAGCTACCATCGTTAAGGGGTTCACCTAACGCCACATATAAGTCACGGCTAAAGCCAGCATCAATGGCAGCTTCTGTCATCACATCTCGACGCACATGATAGCGGCGTTTCTCTGGCGTAAGGGTAGTAACCGGATCACCGTTCTTGCTCACTACCACAATGCCACGGGTGGCAAAGTAATTGGGGCCTTGTATCTCTTGCACACCATCAAATACAAAATGGTATGGGCCAATATCCACCTCATCACCAGCGGACATTCGCACATCTCGCTCCACATCATAATTAGAGGTCATCGCCACACCGGCTACGGAAATCGCCACACCGATATGAGCGATAGCCATACCCCGATAACTTAACGATAAACGCCGAACACCCGCAACAAAACCAGCTTTTGCTGAACGAATGTTTTTCCAAACATTCGATAACGTAATCCATGCCACCCAAAAGCACAGACTTAGGGTAACAAACACCACCCAATTCCAACCCTGGTTGAATACCCAAACCGCTGTACTCCCCAACACAACAGCAATCACAATCGCTGTAATAAAAGTTTTCTTCAGCAGCGCAAAGTTATGGCGTTTCCAATTCATTAATGGCCCGATACCGGTGAACAGCATCAACAATAAAGCAATAGGAGCAAACGCAGTATTGAAGAACGGCTCGCCAACTGAAATTTTACCCCAACCCAACACATCAAACAGGATGGGATACAGGGTTCCCACCAACACCACTCCAGTGGCACACACTAAAATGATATTATTGATCAGCAAAAACACTTCGCGCGAAACC
>JBFKSL010000763.1:0-1283 GCA_041626995.1 Ketobacter sp.
CATTGGTTTCTAAACAATAACAGCAGGAAGCAGAGTATTTATGACAGATAAAGTAGCTAGCGTTAGTGTGCACCCAGAAGCCGCCTTGGAGTTGCTCTCACCCACCGAAGTAAATGAGTTGGTAAACCAAACAGACGCCAACCTATTCCGAATATTTCGCCGTTGTGCCTTAGCGGTATTAAACACCGGTAACAATAATGACGACACCAGCGAGATACTGGAGGAATATTCCGATTTTAAGATCCGGTTTATTCGTCTGGCCCGTGGCATCAAGCTAGAACTGGAAAATGCCCCTGCTAGCGCCTTCGTGGATGGCAAAATGATTCGCGGTGTAAGAGAACAACTGTTCTCGGTTTTACGGGATGTGGTGTATGTGGCGAATGAGATCAAAAAATCCAATCGTTTTGATCTAAATAATCCAACTGGCATTACCGATGCCGTGTTTCATGTGCTCCGAAATGCCAATCTATTGCGAAAGGGCGATGTTAATCCGCTAATTGTATGCTGGGGTGGACACTCCATCAGTCGCCTGGAATATGAATTCACCAAAGAAGTAGGCTATGAACTGGGCCTGCGCGATATGAACATCATCACCGGTTGCGGCCCTGGCGCCATGAAAGGCCCGATGAAAGGCGCCGCCATCGGTCACGCCAAACAGCATATACCCAACCGCCGCTATATAGGCATTACTGAGCCAGGCATTATTGCTGCAGAATCCCCTAACCCTATCGTGAATGAACTGATCATTATGCCAGACATTGAAAAACGTCTTGAAGCGTTTGTTCGACTGGCCCATGGCATTATTGTTTTTCCTGGCGGGGTGGGAACAGCAGAAGAAATCCTCTACATCATTGGCGTTATGTTGCACCCAAACAACAGAGACATTCCATTTCCAGTAGTATTTGCTGCCAATGAAAAGTCTAAGCCTTATTTTGATACTATCAATAAATTTATTGGCAATACCCTCGGTGAAGAAGCTCAATCTTGCTACAAAGTGATTACAGGCGATCCGGCAGAAATTGCGAGAACACTACGCAAAGGTTCTGAGTCAGTATTTGATTTTCGTCAACAATCAAAAGATGCGTTTTATTTCAATTGGAAATTAAACATTCCGACGGAATTGCAGGCCCCTTTTGAGCCAACTCACCAATCCATGTCGCAGCTGAACTTAACTCGAAAACAACCCATCCATCAACTAGCTGCCAATTTACGCTGCGCTTTTTCAGGTATAGTTGCGGGTAACGTGAAAGAACAAGGCATCAAACTGATCAAACAACATGGCC
>JBFKSL010000764.1:0-1269 GCA_041626995.1 Ketobacter sp.
GCATTTTCAAATGGCTCTATTTCATTGGATATTCTGCAGCAACAATACAAAACCCACATTCAAACCCTATCGGGCCGTTTGATTGAGCATTTAAGAACGTTTCCTTGCCATTCCTATTTAAAAACGAGCCCGCTTAAACACCTACCTGAACTCATTACCCTTCCGCAAGAGAAAGAGAATTGTCATGTTTGATGCCCAATACCTATCGACTACACAATCCACTTTTACCAAGGTAAAAAAATTAGCCTGTGTCGCATTGATGATGTTATTTGCCGGCAATGTTCCAGCCGCTATCTTTTCCGGTACGGTTATTACAGATGATGATGCTTCTGTCGCCGGTGCGTTAGTAACCGTGTTTAATGAAGATGCAACGCGTAAGGAAACGGTTTATACCGATCAAAATGGCTACTACCGGATTGATACGCCGTTCGAAGGCAACTTAAATGTGCGCGTTCGAACATTATTTTATGAAGATTTATCGAAAACATTCTTTGCTAATGCACAGCAGAACATTACATACGATGCGGTGCTGAAATCTAAGAAAGATAAAGTAACGGCATCGGAAACTTTAACCGCATCGGCCCATGTTGCCACCTTAGAATGGCAATCGGAAAAAACCAAAGCCACTTTTATTAGTCAGTGTAACTATTGTCATCAAGTGGGGAATTCATTAACGCGCAGACCACGAGAGCGTGGTGAATGGACTATGGTGGTTCGTCGTATGGAAGGATATGGCGCGTTGGTACCCTATGATGAAGCGGTTGAGACTATTGACGCGTTGCACAAAGGTTTTGATGGCTCTCCCATTAAAGTGCTTCAGTCTAATGATTTTCACCCATCATTAGCGGATGCAAAAGTGGAAGAGTGGTTAGTGGGTGACGGGCTTTCATTTATCCATGATGCTGAAGTGGGGGAAGATGGCAATTTATATGGAGCAGATGAAGGCCACGATATTATTTGGGAGCTGAATACAAAAACCAACCAGATCACCGAACATAAAATGCCTGATCCTGGCTTGCCTGAAGGCGGTTTGTTGCATGCGTTTCCTTTGCCTATTGGTATCTTTACTGGGAAGCAAGGCCCTCATAGTTTGGCAGAAGATAAGGAGGGTAAATTTTGGATTACCAGCTCGCTATCCTCCCACTTGGTTTCCTTTGATACCCACAGCAAGCAATTCAAACAATACAATATCGGTGACCACGTTATCTACCCGCATACAATTCGTATCGATAAAGAAGGCATTATTTGGTTCACAATTGTGGTGACGAA
>JBFKSL010000765.1:0-1259 GCA_041626995.1 Ketobacter sp.
ATGGCCTTAGCAGCTCTGACGGCAGCTTCCCCCATTTGTGCACGGAGTTCTTCAGACAAACCGGGCGCAGGTGCTTCTTCCACGACTTTTTGATGGCGACGTTGGATTGAGCAATCGCGTTCAAACAGATAAACAGCATTACCATGCTTGTCAGCAAACACCTGAATTTCTACGTGACGGGGTTGCACCACGTACTTCTCAATAAGCACATGATCATCGCCAAAAGAAGACATGGCCTCACGCTTACAAGCTGCCAGAGATTCAATGAATTCACCCTCTGCTTCCACCAGGCGCATACCTTTACCACCCCCACCTAAGGAGGCTTTCAGCAGAACGGGAAAACCAATATCTTTAGCATGCTGTAGCAAAAAATCAGGGTCTTGGTTCTCACCATGATAACCGGGTACTAACGGCACATTCGCATCGCCCATGATTTTTTTTGCTTCTGCCTTTGAACCCATGGCAGTGATGGCGCTGGCAGGGGGGCCCATAAAGCAAATATCATTTTGCTCACACAATTCAGCGAACTCGGCATTTTCAGATAAAAAGCCATACCCAGGATGTATTGCATCTGCACCGGACTGCTTCGCTGCATCAATAATTTTTTGCTTTATGAGATAACTCTCACTCGCAGGGGCTGCTCCAATCCAAATGGCCTCATCGGCTGTAAGAACATGTTGGGCATTTCGATCAGCATCGGAATATACTGCAACAGAGTCAATATCCAATTTTTTTAGAGTGCGCATGACGCGGCAAGCGATTTCACCGCGATTGGCAATTAAAACTTTTTTGAAGGTAGTTGTTTGATTCATTGCTCTTCTTTCCAACTGGGTTTGCGCTTTTCCAAAAAGGCACTTAATCCTTCCTGTCCTTCCTCTGAAACACGAATTTGGGCAATTAATTCAGAGGTAAAGTCAATGGCATCCGCGTCAATGGGTTTATTTGCTATGGTATTAATCAGCTCTTTGGCTGCACTAACCGCTTTGGGACTATTCCCGCTAATTTGTTTTGCCCACTGAGATACGGCGTTATCTAGATTTTCGGAGATGACCACCTCGTGCAATAACCCCATATCATGGGCTTTTTGTGCGCTAAACACTTCGGCTGTTTGCATATAACGTTTTGCATTTCGTGCGCCTATGGCTTCTACTACATAAGGACTTATTACCGCCGGAACCAAACCAATTTTTACTTCACTTAGACAAAATTGCGCGCCTTCATCTGCAACAGCAAGATCACAAGCAGCAATCAAACCAAGG
>JBFKSL010000766.1:0-1226 GCA_041626995.1 Ketobacter sp.
ACCCGAAGAGGTCAGACAGTTTGATACACAAATGGATGAATATATGAATCAAGAGAACAAAAGACGGGCTGAAGCCATCGATAGCGCGTCGCAATGAATGCAACCACGACAGCCCCCAGCCCCCCTGGCACTTAACAACATTGACACATTAGAGCAAAAGCTCTAAAAATGTCATTCAGTAGCATTAATACTAATAAGCACATAATTTTTAGCAGTATTTGCCAACTGGAAAAGGCAATATACTTAATTAAATTACAGAGGAATCAGCGTTATGGTTGCTAAGGTTGCCAATATCACAGACCACAACCCTTTAATTAAGGAAATTCAAACCACCTTTGAATTGCAACGCGCCGCTTTTCGCGCTCACCCAATGCCCAGCGCGGAAGAAAGAGTCAATCAAATCAAACGATTAAAACCTGCTTTGATACGCCATCAAGACAAGTTCGCCGAAGCGGTAAACAAGGATTTTGGTACCCGCTGCACAACCGAAACCAAGTTTGTGGAGCTGGCCTCACTCATCGAGAGCATTAAGTACGCCGTTCATAACACCGCAAAATGGATGCGCCCAGAGCGCCGCAAGGTAGCCATGAACCTCAAGCCCGCCAAGGCTAAGGTGATCTATCAGCCTGTGGGAGTAGTAGGCATCATTGTTCCCTGGAACTATCCTTTCTTCCTGGCCATCGGCCCGTTAATCACAGCTCTGGCGGCTGGCAACCGAGTGATGCTCAAAATGTCAGAGTTC
This sequence comes from Ketobacter sp., assembly GCA_041626995.1. Taxonomy (GTDB): domain Bacteria; phylum Pseudomonadota; class Gammaproteobacteria; order Pseudomonadales; family Ketobacteraceae; genus Ketobacter. Next base: position 743 of record JBFKSL010000766.1, read on the forward strand.
ACCCCGCACTCCGCACAAGCCTTAAAAAACATGTTGGCTGAGCTGTATTCCGAAGACCAAGTAGCCGTTTATTGTGGCGAAGCCGATGTAAGCGTTGCCTTTTCCAAGCTTCCTTTCGATCATCTGCTGTTTACTGGCTCCACGGCGGTGGGCAAACATATCATGGCGGCAGCGGCAGAAAACCTAACACCTGTCACGCTGGAACTGGGCGGCAAGTCGCCTTTATTGATTCACGAATCATTTCCGATGCAGGATGCAGCCGAACGCCTGTCCTGGGGTAAATGCATTAACGCTGGTCAAACCTGTGTTGCCCCCGATTACGCGCTGGTACATCGCTCCAAAATAGATGAACTGCAACGAGAACTGGAGAAAGTGGTAACCACCTGGTATCCCAACGCCCGTGATAATGCTGACTTTACTGCGGTGGTTAACGAGCGTCAGCTTGAACGTTTAAAAGGCTACCTGAAAGACGCCGAAGAAAAAG
>JBFKSL010000767.1:0-1218 GCA_041626995.1 Ketobacter sp.
CGCGGGGGTATTTGCCGGCGGCAGGGCTCAGGATCACACCTGGGCCATCTCCGCCGAGTGGCTAGCGCAGCGTTCTGATTAGTGGATTACGCCAAACCCATTACACAGTAAATTCTGTTACCCAGCAATCGTGCTTGTTACACATGCTTAGAGCATAAGCTACACCTTTATATTCTTTGATCGTGTATTGGGAAATAGCTGCCGACTCTTTAGTAGGATCAAACATTTTTTCACCCAATACATTCATATTGGCATCAAAAATCGTGTGCTTAACGATATAATGTTCAAAGCCTTTCATTTCATGGGGTGTCGTTACCATCACCATACCATTGGACGATTCCACCACTGGGGCATGGCCGCCTACTTTTGCAGACCATCGGCCTGGGTTTTCTTTGGTGTAATATAAGGAACCCGCAACGGCAGTGTTTAGTTTATTGCCTTCAGCTGCCACCGTGGTATTGGGTAGAACAATGCCAGCTGCGGCCCCCGCCAGTCCCATCCGCACAAAATTTCGACGATCCATGATTCTCTCCTAGGTCTATAGTCACGAGGAGCAGAGTAAGGCAGTCGTAACGCCTATTTCAAGTGATTAATTCACCATTTTCGCCAGTAAGATCCGCTTAAGCCCATTCGTCTTAAGTGGATATTTAGCCTAGATCAGCGTTTTTATTTTTCATTGCGCTAGAATTAATCGAAATGTTATTTGCGTGAGGTTTCATTCCATGTTTCGTTGCTATTTCTTGATTGCCTTAATGAGCTTTATAAATGTTGGCTATGCTAACAACACCAACATTGATCAATTGGAACAACAGGCCCAAAAACTCACGCAGCAGTACGGCAGTAAATTAAAAGCGGTTTTACAATCCACCATGATGACATCCGGACCCGTGCAAGCCATTCAAGTTTGTCGAACCAACGCACCGCAAATCGCCAATCAAGTTGGTCAAGCTAACGATTGGCAAGTGGCCCGTACCAGCAGCAAAGTGCGTAACCTGAACAACAAAGCCGATGCATGGGAAGCCGCCGTACTGGCAGAATGGGAAGATAAAATCAGCCGCGGTGCGCCCATTCAAAACTTAAAGAAATCGGAAGTGGTTGAGCAAAACGGCGTGCAGGTATACCGATACATGAAAGCCATCGCGGTAGGTGATGTGTGTTTGAATTGCCACGGCCAGCATTTGTCTGGCCCAGTGCAGCAGGCACTAAAGGATTTGTATC
>JBFKSL010000768.1:0-1210 GCA_041626995.1 Ketobacter sp.
ATTACTTCATGACAAGTACAACATGTCAAAACAGTTGTTGGAAGTAAACCAAGATTACAGCGCCCTGAAAGAAACGCTAAACCAAAGTAAAAAAGCGAAACGCTCTTCCGTTCCATTTTTTGCTGGAATCCTTACCGGCGTTGTAGCAGGTGCTGCGTTATCTTCCATCATTTTCAATGTTTAATAAGTTCAATCCAATATTTTCCCAAGCTTTGTTTAGCCGCATTTGCCTCGCCTTTTGTGCCACCAGTTGAATCTGTCGATCCCTTTGAAAAAGGGTTTTCTGTTGCTCTGGCAAGGCTTCAATGAGCTGAGCAATCTGCTGATCCAACTCAAATTGCTGCTGAAGCACACCCGCCAACGCGACATGAACTCCAAAGTCCTTACTGGAAAATTCCACCAAAGCACGATAGGCAAGCCAACAGCCTAATAGTTTTTCAATTAATGCTTTCGGCCAGTTATAAGTTAACGCCACACCCAGCCAGAAACCCACAAAGGCAACTGATACATGAATATCTTCAATAGTGCGGAACGGTTTTACATAATCCTCATAGCCATCACCGGGCAATACTTGATTCCCTTGAATTCGCACATCTTTTAATAGCATTCCACCATGGGCAAGCTCGGAGACAAAGGGTAGGGGAGGATGCTGCTGTAAGGTTACACCGTGCTGATCCCGATCGATCAAAACCAACTTAAAAGATTTTTTAGAAAAGTCATCGGTATTTGCATTAGGCACGCGGAGTTCCAAGGCAACCAAAAACCGATCAGCCTGATCAATGGCCGTTATAAAACTTTTCTCACCATTGGCGTAAAAGCCATTATCCTGCTGCTCCATAAATGATTGAATTGCCTTTGGACCATTACCACCAGACTCCGTTACGCAAAAAGCATAGCGATGCTTAATATCCGCTTGAGGGTAGAGATTAAATAACGCGGCTTGATAGCCTGAAGCGAAAGCAAATGCAGGCAATTTACTCCAGCTGCCCAAAATAAGTGCTCGGTCTACCGAATTAGAATTGTCGTTAAATACTGCATTTAATTTCCCATTCCAATCCTGCCATTGCTCCAGTTGATGCTTATTGTTATCAATGCCTTTTAGTAATTCTGATATTTCCATCGTCATTCCTGCTTCTGGTGTTCAGCACCAGCTCACGCTACTGGGAACGGTGAGCGATCAATAAAAGTGGAGCCGTTTTCTTTTCCATAG
>JBFKSL010000769.1:0-1191 GCA_041626995.1 Ketobacter sp.
CGAACATCAACGCCCCGTTGAGCGGCTTTATTCAGCGAGCGAATCAATTTGCGGGAAGGGTAGAAGTAGGCGGTGCTAAGCCAGGCTTTGCTGTTGGATTTGTTTATTTCGCTTAGCAATGATCCCATAATAGGTTTGTTACCAATACCGCGACTGGCAATCACTCTGCCTTGAGGCGCGTTTCGATTGGCGATGGGAGGGTTGGCTTCCTGTTGTAAAACTGCGCGTAGTTGTTCACGAATTTCACTTTTATGCACATCGTCATAATGTTGCCAGGAGCGTTCAAACAGCATTTGCCAGTCATGCACCAGTTCTCCTTGGATTTCCACCATGCACTCACGCCAGGCCCTCTGACCTTTAAATTGATGTGAGAAGTCATCGCTCACCCCGGCACCGCCGACATAAGCGTATTGGCAATCGATGATCACAATTTTGCGATGATCTCGTGAAAGGTTTCGTAGACGTTTGTGGCGTCTTAAGCGGTTAAAAAATCGCAGGTCGATACCACCTTCTCGAATTCGAGAGCGGTCACTGGCTTTTAAATTTAGAGATCCCACATGATCTAATAACAGCCGAACATATACACCTCGTTGCCGAGCTTCCAATAAGGCGTCGATAAACAAGTTGGCTATGTTGCTGGATTCAAACAGATACAGTTCCAGATCAACGGCGCTGGTGGCGTGTTGGATGGTTTCAAGGATACGGGGGAAGAACTGGTCTCCATCAATCAGTAAGTCATACTGATTCTGCTTACGCCAGGGAAGCACGCAGGAAAAGCTTTCTTGTGGCAACTCAGGCATGGCTGATCCTGTTTACTCAATGGTGTTGGTGGGCTTGCCCCATCAGTTGGCTGCTTATAGTCCAGATACCATAAGCAATTAATATTAAAGCTGCAAATGTTCGCGTACTTTTCAGGCGTGCAAAATCGTTCAACACGTGGCTAATGCCACCTACTGCCACCATGGCAGGCAGAGTGCCCAAACCGAAATAGACCATCATCAGGGCACCATCGATGCTGCTGCCAGAACCTAAAGACCAGGCCAGTGCGCTATAAACCAAACCGCAAGGTAACCAGCCCCATAGGCTACCCAATATTAATGCTTTGCCAGGGTGATTAACTGGAATAAATTTACGGGTAATGGGAGCTATGCGCTTCCATAATTTGGCACCTAGGCGCTCCAGCCGGTTTAA
>JBFKSL010000770.1:0-1186 GCA_041626995.1 Ketobacter sp.
CTTTCCGCAATGCCTTAAACAGTCATTACCATGCACAATGGCAAGGCATGTGGATGGGTTTGGAATGGGGCCTGCAAACACCTAATCATGAGTTATCAGTGAGCGCCAAGTACTATTGGTTAGACTATTCCGCTGAAGCCAATTGGAACCTGCGCTCTGATTTTGCTCACCCCAAAAGCTTTGAGCAATGGGCCACAGGGGCTGGAACCGGGCTTTCTCTGTTCTATGGATATACTCTATCTAAGACATTCTCATTCTGGCTAAACTGGACACAAGAATCCTGGAGCACTGATCCAGGACAAGACAAAGTATATTTTGCTGATGGCAGTGTTGGAGGAACCCAGCTCAATGAGGTAAGCTGGGAATCTTCCGGAATATCAACCGGTTTGGTGATGAAGTTTTAGTTCTCGGTTAAGGTTATGCTCGAATTCAAACAACATAGTAATGTATTGCTGCGCTATACACTGATTGTTGTTGGCTGGGTTTCAGTGATTTTAGGCGTCGTTGGTATCTTTTTGCCCTTACTGCCAACCACACCATTCCTACTATTAGCCACGATTTGTTTTTCTAAAAGCTCGAAACGCTTTCACGATTGGTTATTGAATCAGCCGCACCTTGGTAATTACATTAGAATGTATTTGGAAGGCAGGGGCATACCAATGAAAGCCAAAGTGTGCACCCTGGTGTTTATGTGGCTAACCATTTCTTCCACCGCAATTTTCTTCGTAGATCCGATCTACGTTAAAGTTATATTGGTTGCAATTGCCTTAGGCGTTAGCATCCATATTCTTAAAATGCCCACGCTTAAGATAGAAACATTACCCGAAACCGCAGAAAGCCAAGCCTGATACTAAGGCGCTTTACTTCCCCCCATGCAGTTGGGCGAATCGGGCGCGTTACTGCTGGTTTGTTTCCACTCTTCACTGGTGTACGTGTGAATGGCTAACGCATGTACCGGCCCTGCCACTTCTTCCGCCAAAGCTTTGTAAATCAGTTGATGCCTTGCTACGGAACGCCTACCTTCAAAAGCAGCAGAAACAACCACTACTTTAAAGTGCGTTTCTGAATTTGGTGGCACACTGTGCATATGACTTTCATTAACGACATCAAGAAACTCAGGGTTAAATTCGGCCTTTAACTTCGTTTCAATGGATGACTGAACTGGATGGGCTGACATAATTGTATC
>JBFKSL010000771.1:0-1147 GCA_041626995.1 Ketobacter sp.
CACCATTTCAATCCCTAAAAAGCCCGAAAAACCCCAACCCGCCGAAAATAAGATTATTGATGGCAAGGTTCTAATTAAAAGAGTGGAATTAAAAGGCACATCTTTATTCCCAGAATATGGAGTAAGCCAAGCGTACTTGTCATCCAAGCTCAATTCAGCCTATGGCAAACTGGACGCATGGATGACTGTATCGGATATGCATTTTTTAGCAGATGCCCTCACCCTGGCTTATCACGAAAAAGGCCTGACTTTTAACCAAGTGTTTGTAGTGCCAGATGAAATTGAAAACAATACGCTTGTACTCAATATATTAAGTGGCATAGTTTCAGAAATAAACATCAAAAACAACAAGTTATATACGGAAGACCAAGTTAAAAAACCGTTTCGTCATTTGCTGGGCAAAGTGGTTTATGAACCCGATATTCAGCGCGCCATGCAAGCAGCAAATAGTACCCCCGGGTTGAAGGTGTTTGGTTTTTTTTCTATGGGCAGCCATCCCGGCCAAACACGATTAAACCTTCACGTTCTTAAGGAGGATAAGCACAGCTACGCTGTGAGAACTGATAACTATGGAATCAACAACACTGGGGTGTATCGAATTATTGGCCAGTATCAACGACACAATGTAACTGGCCGCGGAGACACACTCCAAGGCAATATTATCTCCACCAACGAAGTAGGTAACCTGTATGGAGGAATCAGTTACCAGCTGCCCATTACTGATAAGAGCCGAGTGGGTGGTGCTATCTATTCCAGTTTATTTGAAGTGGTAGATGACTTTGAAGTTTTCGGTTTAACGGGTCATCTAACTGCACTGAGTGGATTTTGGAATAGTGAACTATTAAAGCAAAAAAATGCTCTTGCCCTACACTCGCACACACTATCAATCAAGCATTCAGAAATACGGAGCGACAGTGGCAGCAGTGAGATTGATAACATACTTTCAGAAAACACGGATTATATTGTTTACCAACCACAATTTTCCGCTTCGGTGTTATGGCCCTCAGGAAAGCAATTACAAAGCCTGGATTTAGGCGCAAAATTTGGCCATATAACAAAAACCAATAATGATGAGATTGATAATAGCATTTTCGTCCTAGAACTAAACTATACCCATGAAATTCGTTGGAAAGGCGGCCACCCAAGC